>JBAZXY010000001.1:0-53408 GCA_041659585.1 Parcubacteria group bacterium
TCAGAAAGGCAATCACCTTTTTTATAAAAAACCTCGGCTGGAAAATAGAAGAAAGTGGTTTGAATGAAAAAAGTGATTTAAATAAAAAACGTGAATGGTTAGCGGTGAGAACTTCTGAAAAAGGAGATACTAGGCAGTGGAATGATTTTATTGATTTTTAATCCAAATCTGATTCCACCACAGAAAGGCTTGGAATGTAGATAAATTATTTATTTTTTTATATGGATGCAGTAGGAATCGAACGGGTGGCATTGAGCTAAGTAATTTTCTGTAGAAAATTATCGCATTGAGCAATGGATTGATTAATAGCAAGTGATAATGTGAGGTCGTATAAAATTATTCTAAATTAAAATAATAAACGGTATTGAACCGCCATTGATCATTTCTTGTTACTTGAACGTCTGAAAGACTTGTAATGAGTATAATCTTGACAATAAATATAGCTCTGCTAAGATGGGGGTATGAATAGAATTATTAGTCAAAATAGCTTTTTCTTTTTTAACCGATTATGGATGTCGGCTGGTTTTTAGCTACTAAGCTAAATAGTAATGAGAAACTAGCCGATCTCCTGATCGGTTTTTTTGTTCGCTTAGTTGTTTAAAAATTAAACAAAGGAGAGAGAGATGAAAAAGTTAGGTTACTTGGGTCCTGAAGGAACATTCAGTCATGAAGCAGCGGCTAACTGGGGTGTTGAGGGTGTTGAGCTGGTTGGCATGACATCCTTCAAGGTTTTGGTTGACAGATTAGTGGCTGGCGATGTTGAAGAAGTGATATTGCCAGTAGAGAATCTGCTTTTTGGCGGAGTCGGTCAATGTATCGACGCAATTATTGCCACCGATGGACAACTAAAAATCAGAGGGGAGATGGTTCTGGATATTAACTTAAACCTTATTGCCACACGGACAATGCCATTAAATCAAATCACTAAGGTAATTTCTATTGGTGAGGCTATCGGTCAATGCACAGGATGGATAGCAACAAACATACCAAATGCTTCTATTGAGTATGTTGGCAGTAGCGCAGTCGCCATAAGGGATTTAGAAAAAAATGGCGACAAGGCTGTAGCCGTGGGTTCTGCCTTCGGAGCAAGGCTTTATGGTCGGACAGTTCTAGAAAGGAATATACAGGATGTGTCGGACAATGTTACTCACTTTATTATTCTGGGACGGTCAGAAATCAGAAGGAGTCGGAGTAAACGATATAAGACTTCTATCATCTTTTCTGTACTTGATCGGCCAGGGGCTCTTTTGAAGGTGCTGAATGTTTTCGATGCACTGGATATTAATATGGTGAAAATAGAATCCCGTCCATCCAAAAATAAACTCAATGATTATATTTTTTGGGTGGATATTGAGGGGCACTATTATGATGGGAATGTAAAAGAGGCTTTGGCGGTAATAGCTAAAAATAAAACAGCCTTTTTTAGAAACCTTGGTTCGTATCCAAGATTTTAACAAGGGGGTGAAAACTAAAAAATAATTTATTTCAAAGGGTTACGCTATGCGTAGCCCTTCTATTTTTAAATGCATAAATTTTTCATTAATGATGAAAAATAAAGGAAATTAATTAACTAATCCCGATGTTGTCACAGAAAGACTTGGAATATAGATATTTTCATTTCTATCCTTGAAAATAGTCTTAACATCCCTTATTAACTTGTGCCGTGAAAAATACATACAAAAAGAGGTTCATCGGAGTCTCTTTTTTGGTTCGAACTTTTTGATATTTTATGATAAAAGTCTAGGGTTTTATATTGCCTACCATAGATGTGTTTGCTATTAGCACAATTCTGTTATACTATTTACTATTGGTCTTTGACATTATAAAAATAACATACAACCTCTTTATGGGAGATATCACAAATGATTATTAATTCAGCAGAGAATGAATTGCCAGATGTTGTGGAAGTTGAGCCCAGTGAAGATGAATTGGTGGCACTGGAAATTGAAGTGGAAAAAGAACTGTCTGATAATATTTTTGATGTAGAGACGGACGACATTGTACGTAAATATCTAAAGGAGATTGGTCGGAGTTGTTTTCTTACCAGGGAGGATGAGGTCGAATTGGCTAAAAAGATTGAGAAAGGAGATCGAGATGCTTTTGCATTATTTGTAGTTTCTAATCTTCGACTGGTTGTTTCTATTGCCAAGCGCTATTCGACAACTTGTCATTTGAAATTTCTGGATTGTGTCCAGGAGGGAAATGGAGGTCTTTTGGTGGCGGTTAGAAAATTTAACTGGCGAAAGGGCTATAAATTTTCAACTTATGCTACTTGGTGGATACGTCAGTCAATTAGAAATGCTATTGATGATAGAGATAGGACAATTCGTTTGCCGGCTCATATGAAGGAAAGTATTACGCAATTAGTGAAAGCGATAGCGAAGTGGTTGGTTAGATGGGGATATTATCCATCGACATTTGAAATCGCTAGGCACATGGGTGTTTCCGAAGAAGAAGTAACCATGCTTTTTGATGGGTTGCATGACACCAAGTCGCTACAAGATTTGCTTTCGAATGATGGTGACGATACGGAGTTTGGAGAGTTGATTGAAGATAGGAGGATTCAATCACCAGAGAAAGCAGTGGAGCTGAGAAGGATGACAAAAAAACTCCAGCAAGCCATTGGTGATTTGCCGACAATAGAAAGACAAGTTTTTTTATTGTCTAATATGGAACAACTTCCATATGATGAGATTGCAGAACAAATGGATGTGGATGAACGAGAGATTAAAAAAATCAGCGATAGTGCCATAAAAAAGCTTAGCATCTCGCAAGAGTTAGCGCCGTATAAGAATTATATTGCGCAGCTGATGGAGGATTAGTTGGCGCAGGGCAATCGGAGAATATCGATTGCCTTTTTTATTTTTTTGAAATATGAAAAAAAGTGATGTTTCAAGGTAATGTATTATAAATAAAAATGTGCTGGCTATAAATATGGTATAATCAGCTCAGGGGATTTCCCTTGTTGTGGTGAGGATTGTCTAATTAAAATTACAGCTGCTGATATCCTGTGGGCTCGCCCCGGAAAGCTGCATTAGCGAAACGTAAATGATTAAGAAGAATTTACCGCTTATTGTATTTACAATTTTTGTAGTAGTTTTTTCGTTGTGGTATGTGGAGCATATTTCCTTGCAGGGCGGTTTGGAATATGTAAGAAATAGGACGGAGTTGGGAATAATCGGCAAAACGCTCGGATCAGTCGGATTTTTCGCTTTGGCGCTGGTGTATGCGCGTAGTGTTTTGAAAATCATCGTTCGTACTGATGCTTTTTGGAAAAGACTGGTACCGTTTGATGCTGACAATTTCAATGCTAAAAAGATTTCAACAAAAATACTTATTTTTCTGAACAAAACGCATACCTATCTAGGAGTATTAGCGATTACTCTTATTTTCCTGCATTGCTATCTGACCGGCAGTTATTTGGACAATCTATTGCTTCAAATCGTATTGGTGCTTTTGGCTGTTGAAGGGATTTCAGGTTTTATTTTGAAATTAAAATATACACCCGCTGAGTTGAAACAAAAAAGTTATCTTATCCATCATCAGTTTTTGATTGGAATCATGCTGGTTGTCCTGACTATTTTTGGACATTTAATTTTGGGAAGATAATAATGTATATTTTGGTGTAGCTGGTAAAATAAGTGTAATAATTATTAATAAAAAGTAGTATGAAAAAAATATTTAGAATTGCCTTTATCTTTTTCCTGACCATAATTATATCTGGTTGTTCGACTGAAGAACTAGTGGCGACTGAAAAGAAGGCAGCTGATGACGCAAGCTCCAATTCAGGTGCGCAGAGTGGTCAAATAAAAAGCTCAAGAGAGGATTGTATAACTGGTTGTAATGCCATGTGGAAATCAAATAAGGTAAATGCAGGAAGATCTGAGGGTGAAATGGCGAGTGATTGCAATTCCTTATGTGATGCTGGACAAGGAATACAAAAGCAAGATGCTGCTTCCTGTGCTAAGGCGGAAGGCATTCTGCGAGATACTTGCTATGGTGATATTGCAAAAAACACCAATGATCCAAGATTATGCGAAAAAATAGAAGGCGGGATGCTGAAGGCTGCTTGTTATGTTGCTATTGTGGAAAAAACCGGTGATAAGTCTCTTTGCGAAAAAATAACAGTTAAGATGATGAAAGATTCTTGTCTTGATGGGGTAAAATAACAGAGCAGCTCCCGGGATTCATTGCGGTATAATTAAATGAATATTTTTTTGCTTTTATTATGGAAAAAGAATTTAACTACAGCGGGATAACGCAGAAACAAGCCGATGAAATTTTGCAAAAGGACGGCTTCAATGAACTTCCCTCGCAAAAAAAACAAAGTGCTTTCATAATGCTTTTGAATGTTATGAAAGAGCCTATGTTGCTTCTCTTAGTGGTTGCGGGATCGATATATTTTTTGATGGGAGAATTGCAGGACGCGTTGATGCTCCTCACATTTGTGATTGTGGTTATCGGGATAACCTTCTATCAGGAACGAAAAACGGAAAAGACGCTGGATGCGCTGCGCAACCTTTCAAGTCCCAGAGCCTTGGTGATAAGAGATGGTGAACAGAAGCGAATCGCTGGCCGCGAGGTCGTCCGCGGAGATAGCATCATAATTCGCGAAGGAGATCGCATTCCGGCTGATGCGGTGGTTTTGAGTTGTGAAAATTTGAATGTTGACGAATCTCTTTTGACAGGGGAATCCATTTCGGTTAGAAAATCTGAGGGCAGTGAGGCGGCTGAATTCAAAAGGCCGGGAGGTGACGACATCCCTTTTGTTTATTCTGGGTCATTGGTTGTGAGCGGGCGAGGACTTGCAAGAGTTTTGTTTACGGGCACTGACACTGAAATGGGTAAGATTGGAAAAAGTCTGGAATCAATAAGTGACGAGGACACCCTTTTGAGTAAGGAGATTCTTAAAGTCGCTCGTTGGCTAGGTGTTTTTGCTGTTATCTTATGCATGGCATTCGTACTTATCTATTATTTCATGAGGGGTAATTTTCTGGAGGGATTTTTGGCTGGGCTGGCCTTGAGCATGTCAATGCTTCCTGAAGAATTTCCGGTAGTTTTGATAATCTTTTTTACCTTGGGGGCTTGGAGAATCTCAAAAAAGAAGGTTCTGACCAGGCGCCCCGCAGCTATTGAAACACTGGGGGCGGCGACAGTTCTTTGCACTGACAAAACAGGCACGCTGACCTTAAACAAGATGAAGCTCGACACGCTTTATTGTGAGGGAGATTTTTTTGAAATGAAAGATGCTCAGGCAAATGATTTGTCGGAAAAATTCAGCGGGCTTCTTGAAATGGGCTTGCTTTCCAGTCAGCAAGATCCATTTGATCCTATTGAAAAAGAATTAAAGCGGGCTTGTGGAAAATATTTGATTGATAGAAAAGAGACCCTGGACGATTTATCCCTGATCAAGGAATATCCGCTGGCCAAGGAATTGCTTGCGCTATCGCATGCTTGGAAAACAAAGGATGGTGATTGGTTAGTGGCCTCAAAGGGCTCACCGGAGGCTATCTTGGAGCTATGCCATATCGACTTGGAAAAAAAGGAAAAGCTGCTTGCGATTGTCAGTGACATGTCGGAAAAGGGCTTGAGAATCTTGGGTGTCGCCAGGGCGGTGTTTTCTCGTGGCGAACTGCCAGAAGAACAGCATGCTTTCGATTTTCAATTTACGGGATTTCTAGGATTTATTGATCCGCCTAGAGAGACCGCTCTGGGTGCAGTTATGCAAGCCTACCAGGCCGGCATAAGAGTAATCATGATCACAGGGGATTATCCTGGAACCGCCCAATACGTTGCAAAAAAAATAGGTATCAAAAATCCAGCGTTGTTTATTACGGGAGAGGAGATGGATAGGATGCAGCCGCATGCGCTTGCGGAAAAAATAAGGGAGGTAAATATTTTTGCCCGCGTTGCCCCTGAGCAAAAACTTCAGATTATTAATGCTCTGAAATCCAATAATGAGATTGTGGCTATGACAGGAGACGGTGTTAACGATGCTCCGGCCCTCAAAGCTGCTGATATCGGAATAGCTATGGGCGAACGAGGTACTGATGTTGCAAGAGAGGCTTCAGCGCTTGTCCTACTGAATGATGACTTTTCTTCCATTGTGGATGCTGTCAGGTTGGGTAGGCGTGTTTATGCAAATTTGAAAAAAGCCTCGGGATATATCCTAGCAGTCCATATCCCCATTGCGGTGATGTCTTTGTTGCCGCTGTTTCTTAATTTTCCTGCAATTCTCCTGCCAGCCCATATCGCTTTTTTGGAGCTGATAATAGATCCCGCTTGTTCAACAGTATTTGAATCTGAAAAAGAATCTCCGGATACCATGAATCAACCGCCGAGAAACATCAATGAATCCATTTTCAACAAAAGGACGGTCATGATAAGCGTATTGCAAGGCCTGGGGGTGTCATTAACTACTTTTCTAGTGTTTTTGTATGCGATGAAAACTGGCAGAAGCGAAGAAGAGATTCGCTCCTTTGCATTTGTTTCACTGGTCCTCTCAAATCTCATCTTGATAGTGGCTAACCTTTCCCAGCATAAAGTTATGTACCGGACTCTTTTGACGGGCAACAAGGTTTTATTTTTTGTTATGAGTGGGGCAATCGCTTGTCTTTTTGTGGTTTTGTATACGCCTTTCTTTTCCAGTTTATTTCACTTGGCGCCTATCAGTTCTGGGGAATTTTTGACGATTGGCGTGGTTTCATTGGCCGGCTTTCTATGGTATGAAATATTTAAGATAGTTAAATTTAAATTCTATTAAAAAATTAAATTATTTCTGAAACTTATTGAGTTATTAGGATTCTGCCATAGAAAGGCTGGGAATATGGATAGCTTCATTATTCTTCTCAGAAATAGTTCTAATGTCCCTGACTAGCCCGTGCAAAAAAGAAAAGAACACTTAATGGGTGTGTTTTTTGTTGTCGAACCGGTATTTTGTATGGTATACTGGAATCACCTTTGAATATGGGTGACAAGGCGGATGGTCTTTTTTTGACCGTTTTTATTTTTAAATACTCTTTAAATTTATGGGAATTATTGATTTTATTCTGCATGTTGATGTGCATCTGGGCAAGATTATCGCGGATTACGGTATTTTGACTTATGGCATTCTGTTTTCCATTATCTTCGCCGAAACCGGGTTTGTAGTAACGCCATTTTTGCCGGGAGACTCATTGCTGTTTGCCTCCGGCATGTTCGCCGCGCTGGATGCTCTAAATATCTGGGTGTTGTTTTTGATGCTTTGGTTAGCCTCTTTTTTGGGCGACAATACGAACTATTGGGTTGGTCGTTTTTTTGGACAGAAAATAGTTGACAACCGCCGCATTCCCATCAAACAAAGTCATATTGATAAAACGCAAGCCTTTTTTCAAGAACATGGCAAAAAAACGATGATTCTGGCCAGATTTATGCCCATTATCAGGACATTTGCACCCTTTGTGGCTGGCATTGGACAGATGAAATATCGGGATTTCGTCTCGTTTAGTTTTATCGGCGGCTTAAGTTGGATTACTATTTTCGTTTTCGCCGGGTATTTTTTCGGCAACATCCCGTTGGTGCGAGATAATTTTTCCGCCGTCATTATGCTGGTAATCGCCGTTTCTATCTTGCCGGCGCTGATAAAAGTTATCAGACATCAATTTAAAAAATAGCCCTGCAAGCTAAAAATGCAAACTAATATAACCCTTGGTTATTAATGAAAGACGAAAAAGGGTGTGGGGAAAATTATCTGACTTGGGAGTTATATTTTCTAGACCATCCTTTTCTAATCCGAGGATTTGTTGACAATTTTTAACTCATGGTGTAAAATAGCCAAGTAACTAAAATAAGGTTTAAGTATAGAATATGTTAACTATAAGATTTGCTCGCGTCGGTAAGAAAAACAAAGCTCAATTCAAGATAATGCTGCAGGAAAACACGATTGCACCTGGTGGGCGTCATATTGAAATTTTAGGCAGCTATGATCCGCATTCCAAAGAAGCTGTTTTAAAAAATGAAAGAATCACTCATTGGATTTCTCAAGGAGCGCAAATGTCAGATACAGCTTATAATCTTTTTGTAAAAAAAGGAGTGATTGAAGGAAAGAAGCGAAATGTGAAGGTTCCCGCTAAAAAGGTAGAGGAAGTGGCAGTGGAGGCTCCTAAGGCAGAGGCAACAGTTGAAGCGCCTAAGGCTGAATAGTTGACAAAATAGCATTTTTTGATATACAATATAGATAATATTCCGTAGATAGTAGGTATCCATAAATCCTACTGAGGAGCAATAGTTGCTTTTTAAATCTGCGGTTAGACGCGGATTTTTTAATTTCTAATAAATTTACAAATATGGGACAAACCAAACAGCAGAAAGAAGTCATTGTCAAGGATTTGGCAGAAAAATTGAAAAACTCCAAGGCGGTTGTTTTCTCTGATTACAAAGGTCTGAAGGTGAAAGACATGACCATTTTGCGTAGAGATTTGCGAGCGGAAGGAGTGGATCTGAGCGTAGTGAAGAAGACCTTGATTAATATTGCTCTTCAAGATGCCGGCATTGAGATGGATATCAGTGCCCTGGAGGGACAAATCGCCATTGCAGTATCAGAGAAGGATGAAGTGGCGGCAGCTAAGATCATTGCCAAGTTAGCTAAAGTGAATCAAAATTTGAAAATAGTGGGTGGAATATTGGGAGTTAAGGAATTGACCGCGGAAGAAGTGAACGCACTGGCGAAACTGCCAAGCAAGGAGGAATTGTTGGCCAAATTGGTCGGTACGCTCAATGCTCCAGTTTCCGGATTTGTCAATGTGTTAGCCGGCAATTTGCGCGGATTGATGACCGCTTTGCAAGCGATTGCAGATAAAAAATAAGCTTAATAAATAATTTAAATAAATTTAGGTTAGAAGTCGGTAGTTTGTATGAGCTACAAGCTGATAGCCACAAATCAATATTATGACAGAAGAAAAAAAGGAAGCCGTAGTAGTGCCAGCAAAATTTGAAAAACTAGTTGCTGAAATTGAAACCATGACTGTTTTGGATCTAAGCGAGCTAGTGAAGGTGCTAGAAGATAAGTTTGGTGTTAGTGCTGCTGCTCCAATGATGATGGGAGCTGCTCCAGCTGCTGAAGCTGCTGCTGTAGAAGAGAAGAGTGAATTCGATGTTGAAGTGACTGCTTGCGGTGCTTCAAAGATCAATGTAATCAAAGCTGTTAGAGAAGCTACTGGCTTAGGACTAAAAGAAGCTAAAGATTTGGTAGATGCTGCTCCAAAAGTAATCAAGGAAAAAGTATCTAAGACTGATGCTGAGGCCATGAAGAAGAAATTGGAAGAAGCTGGCGCAACTGTAACCTTGAAATAATCCCGATTCAATAGAAGACAAAAAACTCATCTCACTAAGCGGGGATGAGTTTTTTTTGTTGACAAAATACTTATTTTGGTATAGAATGGATAGTTGTGAAAAAAAGAGCGTTATTTTAAAAAAATCAACTAGATAGGTGAAATCATGGTACTTGAAGAGAATAAGAATGATGGTTTTAAAAAAGAGGATGCGGAAAGATATGCCAGGGATATTCTGGGTTTGGCTGCTCATGATACAAACAGTGCCTTCACAAAAATCATTGGTTTGATGAATCGAATGTTGGAAGGTAAAAGTGGTGTTATGGACGCGGAGGCTCAACAACGCTTGACCTATATTGCCAAGCAGATATCTGAGCTAAAGGAGTCGCTGGATGACTATTTTGTTGCCTCAATCCCTGGTAAGGATTGCTTAAAAGAGACCGTTGATCTCTATCAAAATATTATCGCTCCACTTTGCAACCAAGAATATTTTAAGGAAGCGCTTAAGGCGAAAAATATCACTCATTATTTTTGGCCGGACAAGAGGATTGGCGGCAAGGTATCAGTCAAGGTTAATAAGGGTTTAACCAAGAGTATTTATCATAATTTACTTTCTAATGCCATAAAGCATACTCCAATTGATGGTCTTATCATCTTTGATTTTAGTGATGATGGGGTGACGTATGAATTTAGTGTCTTTAATAGCGGGCGGCCGGTTGCTTCAGACAAGCAAGAATCAATTTTTGATTTATTCGAGAGCGAAGGCGGTCTTGGTTTCGGGCTAGCAGCCATTCGAAAGCTTGTGCGAAAACATGGGGGTGATCTGCGGTGCGAGGACTCCATGGATGGCAAGCACCCCATCTTTGTCCTCACTCTGCCGAAGGAGTGAAATATGGGATAATGTCCCAAAACAAAAAGCTTGCAAGGAAAATTTCTTGCAAGCTTTTATAATTGCATCGATTCGCTTTTATTTTTCAATAATTCTGATTTCTCCCTCAGGAGTTTCTTCAAATTGATAGCCAGCTTCAATGATAGCCGTTTTGAGTTTTTCCAAATCTTCTGGAGAAATTTCATGGGAATGCCCGTGATCATGGCCACAACTACATCCACCCTCTTCGTCTTCTGTTTCCTCTACTTCGCTGTGGCAATGTTCACCGCCACAACACACGTGCTCCTCCTCTGTCATATTTTCTGCTTGTTCATCGTGGCAGTGTCCGCCACCGCAACAAGTATGCTCTTCTTCTTTGGAGATTTCTTCTTCGTGATTGAGATCACATCCGCATGGTCCACATGATGTCATATTTTTTTCTGCCGAACGTAAGGATTATTTAGCCGGCTTGATTATGTAATTATTATCTTTAGTGTCTTCAATAATATACCCTAGTTTTTCGATTTCGTCACGCAATTGGTCGGAAGTGGGGAAATCCTTGTTTTGGCGGGCTGCTTCTCTTTTTTTTACTAATGCTAGAATTTCTGCGGGAATCTCCACTTGACCGATCAATTCTAGGCCAAAAACAGCGTTGATTCTTTTCCAAAAAGCGAGAATTTTTTTCGCATCCGGGGCTCCCAAGGAAGATTCCATAAGGAGCTTATTTGTATCAGTGATGAGTTCATAGAGGGCGCTGAGCGCCAGGGGGGTATTGATGTCATCATTCATAGCCATCTCGAATTTTTCCCTGTATGGCTCAATATCGAAGCCTGAGTGGGGGGTATTAGCGGTGGAAAGGGCTTCCATATTCAAGACGAAATCATTGATTTTTTGCAGATTTGTCTTAGCTTGTTCCATAGCTTTCCAAGTGAAATTGAGCTGAGTTTGGCGATGGGAAGAAAGTAATAAGAGGCGTAAGTTTGTTGGAGAATAACCCTTATCTTCAATATCGCTGAGGCGATAGAAATTTCCCTTCGATTTGCTCATTTTCATTCCATCCACTTTGAGGTGCCGGGTATGCAACCAATAGTTAACATATTTTTTTCCCGTAGCACATTCGGTTTGGGCGATTTCTGCTTCATGATGAGGAAAGATATTATCTTCACCTCCAGTATGTATGTCAATGGTGTCACCTAGATATTCAGTGCTCATAGCCGAACATTCAATATGCCAGCCTGGATAACCGACGGACCACGGAGAATCCCATTTTAATAAGTGCTCTTTAGGAGCTTTTAGCCAAAGGGCGAAGTCCCAAGGATTTTTCTTATCAGGATGCTCTTCCAATCTGGCGCCTACTCTGAGATTGTCCAGGGTGTTGCCGGATAGCTTTCCGTAATCCTCAAATTTGGTAACATCAAAAAAAACATTGCCATTTTTTTCATAGGCATAACCTTTTTCTATGAGAGTTGTGATAATGCGTATCATCTGCGAGATGTGTGCTGTCGCATGGGGAAAATATTGCGCGGACAGAATATTCATTTTTTTCTCTACGGCTAGAAAATCATCTTCATAAAATTTGGATATTTCAGCCGGAGATTTTCTTTCTTTGATGGCTTTTTTTTGAATTTTATCCTCACCGCTATCGCCCTGGGCGATATCATCGTCAGTTAGATGTCCAACATCGGTGATGTTTTTAATCAGGCGCACTTCGTATCCTAGATATTCCAAATAACGCCTCACAACATCTGGAGTGGTATAGGATCGGATATTACCTAAATGAACATAGTCATACACTGTTGGTCCGCATACATACATTCCGACCTTGCCTGGATTGATGGACTGGAATTCTTCTTTCTTCTTGGTGAGGGTGTTGTAGAGATATAGCATAGGATTAATTTTGAAGGTTTAATTTTGAATTTTAAATCAATTTTGAATTGTTCAATGTTTTAAAATTAAAAAAATTCAGACATTAAGATTTTATTCAAAATTCAAAATTGGAAATTAAAAATTTGACCAGACCTACAGCCATTTTCTATTCTTGAAAATAGTGATGGTGGCTAGGGAAATGACTAACATAATGCTGGTATGAATCCAAAAGGCATGGGGATTTTTTCCGAAAGGAATATCAGCGGTCATGGCCAGCATATTAGAATAAACGCTCATTGGCAATAGGACGGCGGAAAAAATAGTCAAAACTTTCATGGTCATGTCCAGTTTGTTGGAGAGGAGGGAATTGTTGGTTTCTTCCAATGATTCAATGGTTTCTTTGGCGCTTTCCAAGGCGTTCCATACGCGAATATTGGTGCCGATTAAATCCTGATAATAAGGCTTGACCTCCTTGGGGATGAGTTTATAATTATTTTGAACCAATGATTCCAAGACTGATCGCTGTGGCTTCATAGTTCTGCGGAAATTCAGGATGTCCCGTTTGACGATAGAGAGTTCCAATACCATTTCCTTTTCGTTTTCGGCAAAGATTTCTGTTTCAATGTGGTCCAGTTTTCTGGAGATATGGTCTAGTTTGGGAAAGCAGGATTCCAGAATGACCTCAAGGACAATGCGCAGCAGAGTGGCAGGGGAGTCAGTCATAAATTCTTCTTGCTTAGCTTTGTCAGCTTCAATTTCTTTGAAAAATTCAGTCAGTTGCCAAATGTCTTCGTCATGGGCTGTGATAAGGGCAGTCTCTGTGAGAACAATGTCCAGCTCTCCCGGATAGGTTTTTTTTAGTTTGACGTCAAAAAGGGGTACATGAATAGTGAGGACTAGGGCATTGTCATATTCCACTGCTTTGGGTCGCAGGGTGGGTGTGGAAAACTCCTCCACAATTAGTGGATGCAAATCAAATTCTTTTTGTACCTTGAGAATGTCATCGGCATTGGGTTCACGGATGTCAATCCAAGTAAACTTAGGAGAGATTATTTGTTCCATAAAAAATATTAAAAACTAAGTTATTAAATACTCGCATTATTATCTTTATTATAACAGAAAAAATTAATTGACAAAAGAGCAAATTGCGCTAGAATAGGGAATATGAAAAAAATTATCCTAGCCCTTATTCGTCTGTATCAGAAAACTCTATCCTTTGATCATGGTCCATTAAGTAAATTTCCACATCAGATGGGATGTCGTTTTCATCCGACGTGCAGCGAATATACTTATCAGGCAATTGAAAAATATGGAATTTTCAAGGGTATTTGGATGGGTTCGAAGCGGATTTCCCGCTGTCATCCTTGGAATGAGGGGGGATATGATCCGGTGCCAAAAAAATTGAAAAAGTAGTTTTTATATAGATAGCCGCGGTTCTTTTTAGTTGTAGGAGTGAGTAATGGTTGGTGCTGCGGAGAGTGGTTCTCTGTGAGTGCTAAGAAACAGTATTTTTCAACCTTAATTGTAGGAGTTTACAATGGCGAAAGTTCCTGTAGGGGTGGGTGGTGGAAATCTTGGTTCTGGTAAAACTGATTTGTCTGTGCTTGGTGATGATGTTCTGATACATTGTCAATCAGTCGCCCTGTGCTTGCATGGAGATAATTTGGCTGTCAATCATCACGGACTCGCGATAGCGCCATATGTTCGAGAAAATATCCATAGTCCGAAAGATCCTCAATGCAAACGATGCAATTTTCAATGCATGAAAAGGGGGATGTTGTTGCAATATTATGATATGAGTAATAAGCTTGCAAAAAAACGGGCCAGGGAAGGTTTTCTCTATAATCCAGGCGACGTCAAGACTATTCGTTCTAATGTCAGTCAAGGAATCTTTGCTTTTTATGCTCCGCGGGAGGTTGCTGTCGCCATCTCTCATTAAGATCAGTACCTTTGGAAGCAGATAGATGGGCGATGCCTAAAGCTGCTCTAAGCTATTTTCGTAGAACTAAGACCCAGTAAATAATATTATTCACTGGGTCTTTAATTTTTTTATAAAAGATGTTGGAGGCTCACATAAACCCCATGTATAGTGGGTAAAAAAGAAAATTAGCACTCGGACTTGACGAGCGATACAGAAGAAATAAGCACAATTAGCACTCGCCGAACGAGAGCTGGAAATTATAAACCTAATCGAAAGATTAGGTTTTTTTGTTTTTCTGGAGGGATTGATTGATGTGGCGTAATGGAATACGCGTTGGTCTTAGTCAGCCAAAGAATGGAGTTCGAGTCTCTATCATCAATCTCCCCAGCAGAACAAAAATAAAAATAATTAAAAAGCTTTTGGGGTGAAAAAGCCAAAAAAAGCAAAATGCGTAAAAAAATCAAGGACCTAGCGAAAAGAGTGTGGCAGGCAGCAATTATCAAATCGTGGAAATGGTTTCGCAAGTGGCTCAACAGATCAAGATTCGTTTTGTTTCTCGTTGGACTGGTAATCGGAGGAACTTTCACCTATTGCTACATCCTCCTGGACACGACCTACACCGTGGTTATTTACAACAATTCTCCGATTGAGGCAGCTAGAGCGGAAACACTGGAAACTGCGACAGTCGAGGAGAAGGAAGAAAAAACATCTTACGCTATCGAGATCGTCAAGAAGATTGCCAAAGAAGAAGGTATTGATTGGAAATTGGTTTATGCGGTGTGCTTGAAAGAGTCCGGATGCAAAATTCCCAATTGTTCAAAGGCTCGGGGAAATTGTGACGGTCTGCAATCGATGGGACCCTATCAAATCCACAAGCCTTCCCACCCGGACATCACAGAAGCGCAAGCCAATGATCTGGCATGGTCAACCCGCTGGACAATCCGACACGGAATCCGATATCAAGACAATCCGGCCCTGTTTTTCAAAAATCACAATGGCATCGGAAAAACCACCAATCAGTGGTATGTGGACGGCGCGATGGAGATTTATAAAAATATTTAAAAAATAATGGATAATAAATGGCTAAAATATCCCGATGATGAGGCCAGTTATGCCCAAAGAAGGACTATTCGAAAAATATTGGATTATCTGGGACTGAGCGAGGGGTGGCTGTATGCCGGCATAAAAAAATATATCAACGCCCTAACCATGAAGGAGGCGGACAACGTAATTAAAAAACTTTCTCAAATAAAAAAGAAATAAAATGGCTAAGGAACAAAAAAAGGTAAAAAACTTCGTAATTCGTGATTTGCGTAGAAAAGAAAGATATTCAATTGATGACGAATATCTCAATAATTATGCCCGACTATGCGGAGTCAATTCTACCGCTGTATATAATTCTCTTTGCCGTCATGCCTCTAAAAATCAAGAATGCTATCCAAGCATTAAATTGATTGCGGAACAACATGGATTTGGCTCTGAGCATACCGTCATAAAAGCGATTAAAAAGCTTGAGGAATGGGGAATAATCATCGTTAAGAAAGAAAAGGACGAAAAAACAAAAAGGCAGAAAAACAATGTTTATATCCTGTGTGACAGATCATCCTGGAATCCAAAGCCGACTGCACTAAATGCACCCAGAGCCGACTGCATTTCAGACACCGACCCGACTGCATTTGACGCACAAAAGCCGACTGCACCAAATGCAGTGGAAGGTAACACAGTAAATAAGGAAGCACATATAAGGGATATTGCGACTGACGTCGCGGACACTTCTCAAATTTCTATTAATTGCAATATTGATGGATGCAAAAAGGAAGTCGAGAGTGGAAAAGCATTTTGCAAAATCCATCAACCAATGAATCTGGCGCACTTCATCTCCTGGTGCGCGGAGAGTAAGCAAAAGCACATTAACATCATCGGGGAGTGGGCGGAGACGGTACGGCCTGATTTTCGCACCCAGGGGCAATGGACGGAATACATCAAGCGGTATTCGCGTGCGGCCAGCTCATTAGTTCCGTTTGATCATGACCAGCTAGAAGATGGATTTGAATATATTAAAAAAGGGATTACGGAAAAATGGCTGAAAACCTACACTTTAGAAACTTTGCTCAAATTTGTAACCGGTGAAAAGGCTAATTAAATTTTATAAATAAAAAAAATGGCTTACGAAAAACAAGTGAACATCCATCAATTCGAAAAGGTTGATTTTTCAATTGATAACCCAGTTGACCTAGTGGTGGTGAAAAACTTTGAGCAAGAATTAACCCCGTACTTTGCAAAAGAGTTGAATGTTTTTGGCAAGATTATCAAAGGGTTTGACATTTATCTGCACGAAAAAGGAATGCTGCGCTATTCAGTCAAATATCCGGGTGGAGCGGTGGTGTTCTCTAATTTGAATAATTTCGAAATGGCCCAGATGAAATATCAGGCTTTGCGGAAATTGTGGGACAGAAGAGCTGCTGCGCGGGAGAGGGAAGAGGAAAGGGTGCAGACGCTCATACCTGCTTTAGCTAATTAATTTTAAAAATAAAAAGATGATTGAGTTAATAAAAGAACTTTTGAAAGAAGGGCACAAAGTGACAGTTATCGAAGTTGAGGCATCAAAAACTGTAACGATTACAACTTCGACGTTTGATATGCCGAAGCCGACTTCTTTTAAAATAAAAAGTGTTGAAGTTGTTGATGCTGAAAAAGTTAAAAGAATAAACTGGAAAACTATCAAAAAAATTAAGGAATGCAAGGAGGACGGACTGACATCCGCTGAGGCAGCAAAGGATTTAGGACTTTCAGTCGCAACCGTTAATAAGTACTGGGTATGAAAAGGACGGCAATTAGAAAAATAGGGAAAATTGGCAAGGCTAATCTGGAAGCAAACAAGCTATTAAAAATTTTATACGAAAATTCAGATATCAGAAGTTGCGAGATTGCCGGCGAGGGTTGTGAAAACTGGATTCTGAATTATTGTCACCGGCATGATCGGGAATGGTACAAGGGAGATGTGGAATTGCTTTCCAGCTTCAATCAAACAATCATCGGATGCCAGAAGTGTCACGGCAAGATGGACACTAATAAAAAAGAGCGGGAGGAGATATTTTTAAAATTAAGGGGGGAGGAATAAAAAAAATGAAAACACATATTTGCGTTCCAATAGATAGAGCAATTGAAGAGTTGCAAAAAGGAAATAATTTATTTGAACCAGCAACTCCATCAGAGGCATTCAGGGTATTAATAAGACAAAAGGAGAAAGGAAAAAAGTATTTTACTGGATGCAGTAATGAAGGACCAGATGGGATGTGTCAGGGGCATCCGGACATTGTGGATGCTACACATAAACTTTCTTGTAGTCATTGCACAAATAGTCGAAATAGATTTAATTATGAAATGTCGTGTATTGTTTTAAAAAAAATGCCCCAAAATCGTGTAAAAATTTTAGTTTTCGGAGAACGTTATTGGAATGATCGTAACCGGAAGGAGAGAATTAGATATGTTGATAGCGTAAGAGTTAAGAGAATTAAAGAATAAGCATATGAAAATCATCTTAGAAAACTTCAAGTGCCTTTCCTGGAACGATATGCAGAACATCCACTGGTCTCTCCGGGCGCAAGAGAAAAAGAACTTGCAGAATGCGGTGTATGCTCTGGCCTACAATCTAGGCAAAAAAGAAAAGGTGAACATTCCGGCGCTGGTGAAGATTGAAGCTCATTTCAAGGACGGTGGACGGCACGACCCGGACAATCTGTATGTGAAGCCCATCCTGGATGGATTGGTGCGCGCAGGAGTATTCGAGGACGATAACGGAAAAATCATTGACTGGGTGTGCTCAAAGGCTGAGGTTAAAATGCCAAGTGATCAAATAATAATTTATATTAACGAATAAAAACTTATGATTAATGAACAAATAATAGAGTGTCCAGATGGTTCATTTTACAGGAAAGATGGAGGAAGTCCAGAAACTAGTATTTTTGAAAAATTAGCGGATATTGAGCATCAGCGCTGGGCTGATTGGCAGAAATATCTGCATAGCCTGTGTGATGTCAATCCAAATGGGAGCCTGACAATACCTAGTTTCTTTGTGAATAAATGGAAAAAGCAAATCGAAACACCCTATCAAAGATTGAGCGAAAAAGAAAAAGATAGCGATAGGGAACAAGTTCAAAGGTATTGGAATTTAATTAATCCTAATAGATTTTAAAAAATGGAAAAAATAATCATTCCAGTCAAAGACATCACATTAAATTCTCTGGTCGCGGACATGATAGATGGTCAAAAAGTAATTGAGGTTCCAGTTGAGAATACAAACGACGTTTCAGACGGCTATCACACTTTTGGCGAATTGTATGACCACCGCATCACTCTGTTTATTGCACTATGTAAAGAAATTGATTTTTCAAATAAGGCTTATGGTTATGATAACAGGCAGGTATGGAGATCAAAGAAGCACTCAGACGGGGAAATTTGTTTTGGTACTGGCACACAATTTGTTTTAGGACTCGGATATAACAAAGGTGAACAACTCACTTACCACATTCCGATTGAAAGATGGGAAGAGTGTAGATTTGCTGAAACACTGGAAAAAGCTCCCGAGTGGGATGGTCACACTAGCTCAGATGTTTTGGAGAGAATAAAAAATTTATGAATAAAATCAAAAAAATCTTAAAACTAATAATTCTAATCCTTCAGCAAAAAGGACTCATCACCGCTCAAGAGTTTGCTGATTTATTGGAAGAAATAAAAAAATGAAACAATTACAAATGCAGTTCGATGAGGTCCGGGAGATGAAAAAGGAGATGAAGGGTATCCGGGAGATGTATAAGGACGCGCTAAGCAATGCTGATGATTATGCTGATATTTGCGAGAAGGTGAAAGAGCTGCGCGACAAGAAAAAGCAAATTGAGGAGGGAATCAAAAACGGGATGGGCAAGAGCTGGGAGAAATATGAAGAATTGAAGAGTGAAGTGGCAGCGAACAAAGTCCTGATGAGCGATATCGCGATGACGACATTGATGGACGGCAAGACGGTGGAGGTGGTGGATGAATATTCTAATCGATATGAGCCGGTTTATGCTGTGAGTTTTAAAAAAACTAAGGAGGTTAAAAAATAAAAATTATGAACATTAATAAATTTAAAGAGGGGGATATTGTGACTAGGAATAATCCTTGCGATTATGACCACAATGGAATAAAAGATTCTAGTTATTGCGGAGATAGATTGTTATTTTGTGGTCTTGATGAAAAGGCTAAAATTATATTTTATAAGCACACCCAGGGGATATTAAAAAGCGCTGATATATGTACATTGAGTTATGCAAGAGATAACTGGGATGAGGGCTGGGAATATTATCCAGACTCAATGTTAGAAAAAATTAAAGATAAATTTTCTAAAAATAATTAAATTCAAATAATCCAAAAACCCCAGCCATTAAGGCGTGGGTGGAGGATAAAAAGTGATGGAAGAAGAAACACAAAGAGAATTAACTTTTGGGGAAAAGGCAGTGGGTTTGACATTCAACCCTAGTGGAAGTACGTTGGTCGATATTATCAAGAGAAATTATGCTGGTATCATTGACCATCTAAATATCGAGCGTGAAGGAGCTACGCCGGATAAGGCTAGATTATGCTCTGTAGCTATCACGGAAGCCCAGACAGCTCAGATGTGGGCAGTTAAGGCCGTTACCTGTCAGTTCTAATCTCCTCCCTTGGAGCCTCAACTAGGCAGGGGCTTCAAGATGAGGATGTTAAAAGGAAAGTTCTTTAAAACACAAATCAAAATCAAAAATGGAGGTGGGCCATGTCAGTTCAAGTTTGCTTTGATCACAACAAAAAAGATGAAGGGAATGGATGGATAGATGAGCCGAATATGCCGGGATATATGCTGTATCTTCGCAGGCCAACCAAAATGGGAAAATGCCCAATTTGTAAACAAGAGCAGAATGTGCGCGACACTATCAATGCTTTACGAGAACAGGAGGCGCTATGAAGCAAATAATTTTGTGCATAGGGTGTGCCAAAGTTTCTGGCTGCCGCATCAAAGGGGTTGAAAAACTCTGCTCCGGATGTAAGTCAGTTGCAAACTGCGATTTGCTTTCTGTGGAAGAGCCAGCCACTGAAAGTTTTGTTACTTGTGGCAGTTGCGCTAAACGATTTGATGGTGATTATGACTAAGGTGAATATTGTTTCATCTAACGAGCCCGAGGGACTCTCTTCCCTCAATTTTGATAATTATTAGTTTTAAAATAATATGGAGTGGATAGAGTTTTTTGAAGCACTAAGAAAAATAAAAAGGGATAGAATAATTATAAACCCTTGGATAGACTAAATAATGAAAAAACAGAAAAAGACAATTAAAAAGAAAGTTGCGAAAAAGCCGGCAAAGAGAAAGGCTGTAGTTGAGAAAACTAAATTGCTTCCTTTGATGCCGAAACCTTTGAAGACTCCAAAATCTCCAAAGAAAGATAAGGTGTCTGTGCAGGATGTGGCTTTTTTAGAGAAAGCTTTTGAGGGAGATAAGGAGATGACTTTGTTTTTTCTTGCCTATCTAAAGCACGATAGAAACGCCAGCAAAGCATATAAGTTTCTTCACCCCGGATGCACTGATCACTCCTCTCGGGTGCTAGGCTCTCGCCAGTTAGCAAAGGTTAGCATTTCTATGATTTTAGACAGCTATGGGTTGGGAGTGGAGACCTATATCAAAAAGATAAAAGAGGGCTTGGAAGCTGCGAATTATGAAAAGGTGAGTGTTGGAACAGTGGATAAATTAAAAAATGGAAAAATTAAAAAAGAAACCATCTATAAAATTGTTGAATCTCCCAATCACCAAGTGCAAAAAGCCTATCACGAGTCTCTTGGAAAACTTCTAGGAATTGAAGGTAAGAAAGATGACACAGCTCCAAACATATCGGTCCAAGTCAATAATCTAATCAACGATAAAAAAAACAAGTATGGCATTTAACTCACAAGGCTACAAAGACGCAATCCAAAAAGAGTTGGCGATTGTGAACAAGGATAAGGTGGAGGTGCCTTTCATGCTCAATCCAGCCCAAGACCACTTTGTTGGCCAGATGGAAACCTATTTATTAATTGTGATCCTCAAAGCGCGCAAGATGGGATTCTCATCTGTGGCGCTGGCCATTGCAGTTCTCAAGTTTATCTTTGGCGAGAATGAGCGTTGTGTTTCTATGTCATTTGATGCTGATGCCGCCGGAAAGCAATTAGAGCGTGTGAAGTATTTCCTACGCTCATTTGAAAGAACTAATAACATCAAGATACCCCTTAAATATAATTCCAAGAAAGAGCTTGTCTATGAAAAGAAAGATGAGAATGGAAATATTGTATGCGTGAACACATTAAGGATCGGAACGGCTAAGTCAGGAAGTTTCGGACGAGGTGACGACATCACATTTCTCCATCTTACTGAGGTTGCCTTTTGTCCAAGCATGGAAGACCTTTTGTCCGGTGTAGGTGAAGCCTGCGTGAATAATGCCCATAAGATATTTGAAACAACAGCTAATGGATATAACGATTTCAAAGAATTCTGGGATAGAGCGAAGCTAGGATTGAATGGTTACAAAGCTTTATTCTATGGACCACATTGGGAATATGATGAAATCTTTTTGGCTGGCAAACTGCAGACACTCGGAGAAAGGCTTTTCAAACAAGAATATCCCAAAACAGAAGAAGAGGCGTTCCTTACTTCCGGCGCATGCTATTTTGATATCCTAGTTATTTCAGAGATGTTAAAGAAAGCGAAAGAGCCAATCATTAATCAATTTTCATAATAAAAACAAAGATGTTTAGACAATACAGACAAATTGAAAAAGGTGAGTTCTTTGTGGTAGCAGTCGATACCTGTTCAGGTGGAGGAGACTTCGGACCAGCGCAATTTCTTTCCAAGACCAAAGTGGATGTTCCATTGGTTTGGCATAGCGATGTAACCACCTCAGACTTCATTCCTATTCTGGTGCGAACATTGGAGATGATCTACGACATTACAGGAGTTAAGCCGGTCGTTGCGCTCGAGCGTCAAAACGGAGGGGCATTCTTGATGGATAGGTTGGCCGCTATGAATCTACTGGGGAAGTTTATACTATTCATCATGCCTTCAATTGGAAATACTGAACCGGGAGAATCAAAGAGATTGGGCTGGGATACAAACCTCGCCACACGTCCAAAAATGCTCCAGGACCTGCAAGGAGCAATGAACAACACACTTATCAAGATTTATGACAAACAAACGCTCAGCGAGTGCCTATCGTTCGTAATCGTGAAGAATTCCAGTAGTTGGAAAGCTCAAGCCGAAAAGAAGTCTCATGACGACCTTGTAATGGCACTGGCCATAGCTTGGCAGATGTATCAGATATGCCAGCCATCAGTTTCAGAGGCTAAGGACTATTCTAAATATGAAAATTATAAACAAGAAGAATAAAATTATGAAAAAGAAATTTGATATATATTGTCCGCCAAAGGTTGTTATATTGGATGGCTTGGAATATCTACAATTTAAACCAGGAGCGTGGACGATCATAGGCATGCCAGACACCATGCCCGAACCAAGAATAATCAATTTAAAAGATAAAAAATATGTGTAAATGCACTCCAAATATATGGGAATCATTTTGTGGACAGCCAGGCTGCGAATGGCCAAAGCAGGAAGTGGCAAAACCATCAGCTGCCGAAGAGGTTGATGAATTAATCATAAAGCCAGCGGGATTTACTTGCAGTTTAATTTTTGAAAAAGGAAGGATGACCTGTGGAGACGCTCACGAGGGAATTGGGATAAGGCTTTCGAACGAACCAGGTGGAGGAGTGTTGAAATTAGATGATGTTATCCAAATAAAAAATTGGATAGAATCCCACCTAAAGTCATTAATAAATTAAAACAAAACCCATGGGACAAGCAAAAACATTTAAAAAGCAGCGTAAATATGCCAGGCAAGCAATGTATATGTCACTCCAACAATTCAAAGAGGAATTTAATTCAGACGACTTTGTGAAGCCCTGCCCAAAATTTATCCCGAAGATTATCTGGAACATCCTAATCAACATTTTAGTGAAAAAATAATATGATCTACATCACATCAATCAAAGACGGGAAGGTGCTGGCCGATGCAACTGAGCGTGACATTGGATTTCTGGAAGGATATTTCAATGGCGAAATCGTTGAAGATGAAGAGCTGGAATTTATTATCGTCACTAAAAACACCATGGTTGCTGACAAATTAATAAAAAAACTAATGAAAAAATAAAAAAATGATTTCTAGTCAACAAGAAGAGGAGAAAAAAAAGGACGAAGTTTTGCAGCAGATAAATGATGCCCTGGAGAAGGAAAATTGGGGAGGAAGCTGTGGAAGGTTTGTACTTAAAGTTGTTTTTAACGGAAAATATCAGGTTGAATCAGTATGTGGAAACAAAAAATTTGACAAATAATTTATTTCTGGTATAATAGCCTCATAGTTCTTTATTCTCAGTCGTAGTTTGAGCAGATAATTCCACAATTAGGGTGCAATATCCCAAGCTGTCCGAGGCATTATGTTGAAAGGGCAGGTAAGTAACTTTGTAAAAAAGGTTTCTTACCTGCCCTTTTTTTATTGTCTAAAAATGCAATTTCTTTCTCGTAAGCGCGCGAAAAATAAACATCTTTCTTTCGTCTTTCTAGTTTTACTAGGATGTTGCGAGAGTCTGAAAAGTGGGTTTTGCCCACTTATGAGAAAAAAATAAATGGAAGAAACAAAGACAACTGAAGAAACTGGAGAGGAGAGCACAGTCAATGTTGACAAGGTTCTTCTTGATGTTATTTCCAACCAGTATGACAAGGCCGATACCTCTCACAAGGAGATTCGCGACACCGGATTCACTTTCAACGACAGAGAGGAGTTGTTTTTGCAACGATACAAAGAAAGCAAAGAAGACACTGAATCAGTCCTGTCCACCGGAGAGCTGACAACTTTGGCCATTGACGGATCATGCCGCGTGATGGCGCAACTGCCAAGCGGAAGATTCTACAACTATAACGGCAAGACCGGCGCCAATATGATCATGAATCTGTATTTCAAACACGCGGTGGTGCGAAATGCCAACACCGGCGGACCACTGCTGATGAAATATCGCATGGTGGATATGTATTCCAGAGTTTTCCCATATATCCCGTGTTTTATCGATTGGAAAGTGACTGACAAATACACCGGTCCCGATTTGATTGTCATCCATCCAAGGCGTTTTCGACCACAACCCGGCAAGACGGCCATTGAGGATATGGATTATTGCTTTATCGACACGGAAGTCTCCACGCAATGGTTGGAAGAAAAACTGAAACAAGACAGCGAAGGAGTGGTATTTAAAAACATTCAAAATATTTTAGACAGTGCCAAAGATGAGGGCACTGGCGCGCCTGTCACGGAGCGTTCTCCTGACCAGTCCAACAAGACCAAGACCGGCATCACGCTGCGGCATAAATTGAGTTCTAACGGGGACTGGCAGGTATGGGCTCCGTTTGATAGAGAAGATTTGCTGTTGGTCAACGAAAAGAAGTGGTTTCCGGGCATTCCGATTTCCATCAAAATCCAATATCCCAGCATGGACAAATTGGGAGGTATCACAGACTTTGACCGCGGTGAGAAGAATCAGAAATCTATCGATAGGTTGGTGCGAAACAATGAAGACAACTCTGAAATGATGACGCATCCGCCTCTCGTAATGGATCCGGAAGACGTGGTGCTCTCCTCGATTGTCAGAAAAAAGAAAGCCAAGTGGTTTGTGAAAAATAGCAAAGTGGATTCTATCAAAACAATGACTATCTCCCCGCAAGGCATGAACACTTTCCAAAGTACCTATCAGATTTATAAAGGCAACATGCTTTCCATGGGCGCGCAGACCGATACAGCGGTCTCCGCCAGTATCGACCCGGGAATGGGCAAGACTCCGGAGGCTCTGCGCCAGCAAGGAAGCAAGCAAGGAGCGCGTGACGCCTGGGACATTTCTATGGTGGAGAATTTCATCGACAGGACGCACACCATCATGGCCAACATGATTGCCATGAAAGGCATCAACGAATATTCCTTCAATCTATTCGGAGAATCCATCAAGAAAATCAAAGATGAATATCCGGATGAAGACCTGACTATGTTCGGAGAAGAATTCGAGAACGGTCTGGCCAAGGTAGATCCTAAGCTGTTGGAAGGTGAATATGTCTATATCTCGGACGAAGGCAGCACGCTGGTGAAAAATGACGATACCGGAGTGAAGATGATGAATTACATTGAAAAATATAACAAATTCCCGGGAATCCAAGAAGATTTCGCAGAAGCAGGCCAGAAGTTCAATCAAGGAGAGGCTTTCAAACGAGCCATGCTGGACGACGGAATCAAGGACGCGGAGAAGATTATCGTGATGCAAGAAAATCCGGAAAGCGTGGCAGGAGTGGGAGAAGACGGCGCGACAGCTCCGGAGGCTGGCATGATGCCAGAAGACCCAGGAATGCCCCCAGAAGCTCCGATAGTTCCGATGCCACCAAGTATGCCTCTCATGCCTGATAATCAACCAATAATCGCACAATAATATGCCAACAGCTAAAGAAATATTAGACATACATCGAAGAAGAGACGAACGAGACAAATTGAGGTTAGCGGGAAAGATTGATTCCAATGTGGATGATAATCACCTAGCTCAATTAGGAGAGAGTCAGGGATGGGAACTGCTGAAATTGAAGATTGAGAAAAACATAAGCGAATTGCTGGAACCTGGCATGGATGATGAATTAGTTTCTTTGGAAACTATCGGAGCAGTCACGATGGCCAGAGAATTTGCTATCCAGGCACTGAGCGAAGTGGTCCAAATGGTGGAATCAACTATGGCCGCCAAGAGAATTGAAAAACAAGAAGCAAAGATAGTCCCGGCACAAGAAACATTATAGACAGACGCGCAGGAATCTCCTCCTGGTGCACAGGAGGGTATTTCTGCAAAAAGCAGATAAAAATTAATTCGTAGCGCACCCGTAAGGTGCTGAAAAACTAAATGAAAGAAGAAACAATCGCCACTGATGCCAGCGTAGAGGCACCAACAGAAGAAACCAATCCAGTAGTCGATGAAGTCGTTACTCCCGCGTCAGAGGAGAGCGTCGATGAAGACCTTAGTGAGTATGGAGTTCCTCCTATGCCTACTGAGGAAGAAGAAAAGACTGAGGAGCCAAAGCTGGAAACACCACCGGCAGTAAATGGTGAGGACAAACAGGAGGAAGAGGTGGTTTTGCCGCCGATTACTCAACCCGAAGCCAGGACAACCCGCCTAGAAAAACGGATAGCCAAAATCTATATTCGCAATTTGCGTTTATCGGGTGAGGATGAGGACAAAATCCCTTCCGAAGAAGCAATCTTTGCTGAACTCAAACAATATTCTATTCCAGAAAAAGCTCAATCCCTTAAAATGCATCTCAGACAAGGAAACGAAATGATGGGAAAGCCTTCCACCGGCAATGTTATGGATGAGGAAGATATGGAGGCTATCAGAGACGCTGAGAGAGAATCTATCAGGCAGGAGATTATCACTGAACAGCACGAAGTCAAATATAAGGAGGATTTTGTGGCGTTTATGGATAGTCACCCGGAATTGGACGCTTCCAAAAAGGAGCATAACCCGAAACTGGAAAAAGCAGTGGCGGCACTCCTCAGTGGGGGCATGCCTATCGCTGAAGCCTATGAGACTGTCTCAGAACTGACCACAGGCGTGAAAGTAGATGAGCACAAAGAAGCTGAACTCAACAAGCAAAAACTCCTCGGTGGATTAGTATCGGCCACTAACGATGTTTCAAAGGGAGCGAAGAACATGACATGGGAAGAATTCGACAAATTAAGAACATCGGACCCTGACAAATACGAAAAATTGCTTGATTCAGGGTATCAGCCAAGCGACGACTAATTAATTTTAAAAAATCAAAATGAAAACATACGGAACAGTAGTAACTGGCATAAAGTACATGGCGACAGTTCTTGGACTGACTCGCAAAAAAGCTTTTGTCGGTAAATTGACCAATCGGGATTTTTACACCCCAGGGGATGAAGATCCAAAAAGCACCAAATCAATCAAGAACAAAGGACAGAAATTCACCATCACCTCTCTGCATTCCAATGGATGGAGCTCTTACACCGGATCTAATTTGAGTTTTACAGATGTGAAAGAAGTAGTTTCCACTCTAACGATTGGAACTTATAAAGCGTTGCAGGATAAAATTGCAAGTTTGGCAGTGTTCACCTCCGCAGTCAGCGACCCGAAATCTTCTATCATGACAAGCGCTGGCGGAAAGTTGATCGCTATCCTAGACAAAGCCATGTTGGCAATGTATGCCGATGCTGGTGCTGGTAACTGGGTAGGAACAAGTTTCACTACTGGAACTTGTACGGTTGATGTTACAACTGGTGTTGTCACCCATTCTGCTACGGGATTTTTAGCCGCTATGGTTGGAAAGCCTTTCAAGGCTGTTGGTCATTCTAAATGGTATCGCGTGAAAACTTTCATCGATACATCTCACCTTATTATCGAAAATGATGAAGATGATCAAGACAGTTCTTACGACGGAGGTGCTATCGCTGGTGGTACAGCTTTTGAAATCCAAGCTGCTGCAGTGCTAGCTGTGACCAAGACTAATATCGCTGCGACATTGTCTTTGGCTGCTTCTCTTTTTGATGAGGCTCATGGTGATCATGACGAATTGACTGTGCCAGAGGAAGGACGCTTTGTTATCCTGCCTGCTTGCGCTAAGAATGCACTTCGCCAAGCTGCTGAATTCAACAAAGACCTGGACATTTCTTTCAACGACACAATCGTGAAGGGAAAAGTTGGTTCTGCTTATGGTTTGGAGGTATATATCGCTCCAACTGCATGGTTCCAAGGAAACAACACATCTGGAATCTATGCTATTACCGGTCACAAAGATTGGTTAACTGCAGGATATGGATTTATCGAGCCAATCAATGTTATCCCATCTGCTGAAAATCAAACCAATTTCGGAGACATGATCAAAGGTTTGTTCGGTTATGGATTTAAGGTGGCTGACGACAGACGTATGAATGGTGGAGTTATCTTCGCAACATTCAACTAGAGATTCTGACAATTGAATATTTATGTGCTGGAGGGATTGGTTCTCTCTAGCCACAAGTAATTAATTTAAACAAAAAAATATGAATGAAGCATCAAAAAAAGTGCTAGATGAGATTCTAGCAAAAGGAGCAGGCACATTAAATGAATATGAGGTGTCAATTCTTCGCGCTCGAAGATCTTATCTTACTGCAGAGCAAGAGGAAAAATTTGCTGATGTCTTGAAGGTGGAGGAAGAAATCGTCCCCCTTGATGAAATGAAATTTACGGAGCTTAAGGAACTGTGCGCTCAAAGAAAAATTGACGTTCCAACGACCGTAAAGTCAAAAGATGCTATCCTCGCGCTTATCGCGGAAGCAGAAAAAGCAGCTGATCAACTAGAAAAATAAACTCATGCAAAAAGAACTCAACCAGGCATATTTGAAACAAAAGCATCAGTCTGATGATCAGGACGATTTCATCGGACGGCTTTTGTTTCAGTTGGTTGAGAATTCGAAAAAAAACGAGGAAAATCCCCAAGATATGGCAAAGGCGCTGGGGGATATCGAAACCGTCACTATCAAGGGCGCTCCTGGAGAGCCTGGTCAACCCGGCTACACTCCGCAAAAAGGAAAGGACTATTTTGACGGAAAAACTCCGCAGAAGTATGTGGACTATTTCACCCAGGAAGAAGTGGAGTCGATTATCAAAGTCATTCAGGAAGCGATTGAGATTCCAAGGAATGGAGAAAACGGATTCTCTCCCCAAGCCGGGATTGATTATCCCACACATGAGCAGGTGGAACACTTTGTGAAAAACAACATGGCCATGCTCCCAACACCCAAGGATGGAAAAACACCCAAGCACGAATGGAATAAGGATGGAGTGCAGGTGCGCTTTGAAAATTCTGATGGAACTTGGGGGGCGTGGAGCGGAATTTTGAAGGGAGCAAGTGGCAAGGCAATTTATAGTGGAGGAGGACGGCAGGATTTATCAGATTATGCAATTAAGTTAGATGCAATAGCTTATTCAATCGCTTTAGGATTTTAATAAAAAACATATGAAAATACGCATTTCCAATTACATTTTTGATGCCTCAGCCAAAACCATAACCTTTTTGGATTATTCCACTATTTCTTTGGAGGCAGTTTTGTTGATTACCAATGTCACTAAAAATACTATCATCTATAATTTTGCCGACGAGACTAAGGGCGGGGCAGTAGAAGGAAATATTTTATATCTAGCATACAGCACTTTAGCGATGGAGGACGCAGATAAGCTGCTTATTTTTTATGACGACGAGCAGGGGAGGCAGATTGTGGGGAATGCCAGACAAAAATTCAGAGATGGTTTTGCTTCCTCCGGAGCGCAACCTGACCCAACTGCTTGGGAACTGAATAATTCCGATCATATCGTTAACGCCGGGGGAGACGCCGGGTCATCTTCCTATTTGCGCCTATCTCTCAGTCCACTGGTATCAGATTCAGAAATATCTATTTTAAGCAAAGAAAAATTCAAGTTTCCTTTCCGTTTTGGGGCTGGAATATCCATCTCACAAAGAATTTTAGGCCAAGAAGTGGGAGTGGAAATGGTCAGAGTAGATTCCAATGGAGACGTGGAATCGTCTACAGTCATTGTAGATAAGTCCATAACCGGGGCGACCATTTCCATTACTACCAATGTCGGAACAGTCACCTTGGACAATCATGGATTGAAAGGCGGAGATAGGATTTCTCTGTATGGATGCCCTGATTCCAGATTGAATGTCGGACCGGTGATTGTCACTATTTTGACCACGGATACTTTTACCGTGCCGATAACATTGGCTAACGGATCATATAACAGCGACGGAGGATCTATTGAAATTACTGACCCATTCAACTATGCCAAGAATGCCGCTAGCTATCTGTTTGAGAATGCAACCGCTACCAACGCCAGTTTTGCCACGAGAAGAAGTGGCGCCAGCGCAAGACTGGTGAATGTGACTGTGGGCACCACTTTGGCCACACAGGCCAATACTTCGCCATATTCTGATGCTTTCCTTGCTCCAAGCAACCAAGAACTGTATGCCACGCTGGACGAGATTAATTATCGCTCCTTTGCCTCTGACGGAGTAGCCACTATGAGCGGGGCCGGAAAAAGAACCCAGGGAGTCCCGGATGAAGACGGGGAATATAAGATTAGAATCAGAGCTAAAAATATCAAAGGGCTTTCTCGTCCGATTGCGCGCATTGTTTCCATTGTCAAAACTGGGACCACCACCGCCACTGTCACCACAGATGTGCCTCATGGGCTGACAACCGCGGATTATGTTCAGATTTACGGCGTGAGAGATATCACTAATTTCCCCAATCTGACCGCGCAGACTGTAGTGGGAAGTGTTCCGACTGACACCACCTTCACGATTATCATCGGGTCGGCTACTTCAACTTCTAGCGCCGGCGGATGTGTGTATAACATCCGAGGTTCAGTCTTGGCCCCAGGAGCCTTTGCGCAAAATGTGCAGAGCATATCGAGAACAAACAATATCCTTTCAGTGATTGGCAACACCACCTGGGCTACACCTCTTCCAGGCGAATTCGTGCATCTCTATGGCATGGACGGAGATGCTAGCGTTTATGATGGCGCTTACAAAGTTTTGCGGGTTAGCACCAGTACCTTGGAATTGGAAAGTGTCGGAGAGGATTTCGCTTCCATAAACTGCGGCGGAGCCTTGATTCGCAGGACGGACGTGCGTATCCATTTCGTGCGGGTGTTGGATTATACCAGATTGGTAGCTGAGATTGTCGGAGGACGGGGAAACACAACCGATATCAACAATGCAGTGCCGGTGGCGCTTGTTGGCGGGGCTACTTTGGCCACTACTTTGGCTTCAACTACATTGACACCATCCACTACGGTGGGTGCAGCCACACATCATCACAGGCTGTCCAGCGCTGATACCAATCTGGTCAATGTTAAGAATGCAGCCGGATCTATTAGTGAAATGGTTCTTAGTAATAATGGAGCTAGCGCGGCATTTTTCAAATTATACAACAAGGCATCTGCACCGGTTCTCGCTAGCGATACGCCGATACGAACGATTATGATTCCACCAAATAGCACAGTAGTTTGCGCCAATACTGCTTATAATGTTCGTTTAGCTACCGGAATTTCCTTTGCAATTACTGGAGATGTTCCGATAGCGGATACGACAGTAGTAGCTGCCAATCAGGTGATGGTGAACATTTTATACACATAGATTTGTCTTTCGCTAAAAATCCCCGGATTGCTCCGGGGATCGTAGGGGAAGGTAAATGGGAGGTTCTTTGAAAAATTTAATTAAAAAATAACATGAGAATACGCAGTTAACAAGGTGCTTAATATTTTGTTACTAGATACGGTTATTTGAATAATAATGAAAATAAAAATGACCATTATGGCTATTGATGATATTTCTCCAATAGTTTCATGCTCTTTTGTTACTACAAAAAACATTGAGATTGCATAAAGTATCAAGGCTGTAAACCAAACTACAAGGGAATACTCTAATTCCATTGAATATTGATATGTAGAAAGTCCATATGATTTAGCTTCATCTAGCTCAGATTTTAGATCATTATTTTCGATTTTTAATGTGTCTAATTGAGACTGTAGGGATGATGAAAATGCTTTGTAATCCGTAGTGTCTTTAATTGGCTTGGGAATAATAGTTTTCATTGGAGCAGGCGGAATATACTGGCAACCGCAACTCGGGCTATCCGTACCATCGCAACATGATTGACTCCCCGTAGAAGTATTGCAACCGCAAACACCTCCATGCCATGAACAGCAACCGGAACCAGCTAGGGAAAATGAAGGCCAATAAATTATGAGAAATGCAAAAAGCGTTACGAGTAATTTCTGGGTTTTCATAAGAAGTTAAACTTTATGATTAAGATTTTTTAAAAACGAATTTTCGAACAAATGTATAGGAAAGATAGATAAAAAATAAGGTTAACGCGAAATAGAAGAGCTGCGCCACAACAAATCCCCAGTTGATTTGATTGGGAGTAAAAAAAGCCCAAATCAAAAATAAGGAGAAAAGTGAAAAAATTAAAGTTTTAACAAATATATTCATAACAATAAAGTAACACTAAATTATATATTAATCAAATTAATTTGTCAACAGTATTGCCAAGAGTAATACAACGACACGGTAAAAAAATGGCACTAATACCAAAAGCAAGCAACATAGTAACCAAGGGAATAAATGAGGCCTACGGAATTTTGGCTACCGGTTTCACGAAACCATCCCAAAAAGGTAGTAACACATCAGCCCTTGGGGCGATGTATGACAAGTTTAAAAGTGACTTAGCTAAGGGCAAAGAAAATGTTGGTGGTTTTTATGACAATAACATAAAAGTCCAAAATGCCTCCGCCTCCGAAGGCGACAACTCCTATGACAACCGCAACGCCAGCACTGACGAAGAAACGCAGCAATTACAGAAAAATGGACCTGCCAGCCTTTACGCCAAAGCAAAGAATGGCGGAAGCGGATCATCTTCCAATGATTCCAGGATTATTGGTTCTATTGGAAAAGGCTGGGATGAGGCTGGTGGAGTAATTGGCGACACTAAGAAATCACTCAACAGCTCTCAAAACTACATCAATAACCTTGGAAAAGTGCGCGACCAATATCTAACCTCCATTGATAACTACAAGAAAAATACAGATTCCGCTATTGCCGGAAACAAAACTTTGATTGAACAAAACCAAAAGAAAGATTTAGATAGCTTAGCCAAAGACACCCGAAAAAGCATGGACAACACCAACGTCATGTTAGGAGTGAAAGGCGCCAGCGGCGGAAGCGCTTCCAGAATGGCTGCGCGCGCTATTTCTGAAAGTGCCGGAAGGGAAAGAGCGAGCAGACTCACAGAACGCGGAGACCAAATGTCATCACAAAATCAAGCTGCACAAAATGCCCTAGACGACTACAACACCAAGAGAGGACAGGCCTATGAATGGGAAAAGACGGCCAGAGAGCAGGCCATGGAAGAATATACAGCACAGAAGAAAGCCTTGGACAGATTGAACAACAAAAAATCCGGCTGGAAAGAAGCTGATATCGCAGCGCTTAGCGACAAGAATCTAAATAGCTTCATGGGCAGTATCAATGCCATCCAACAGCAAGCAAAAGCTTTCAGAGACAATCTTTCTGCCAAGATGTCAGAATATGGCGGATTGGCTGATGCTTTGGACACTGCAGCTGTAGGAGTGGACGCACCAGCAGAACTGGACACGCCACAATTCGATGAGACTATCGATATCACGGATCCAAACAATGCGGAGGATTGGTACAACCCTGACAAATCAGGAAAAATTACCAAGAAATTCAAGGGATATGACGCTATGGGAAATCCAATCTATGAGGATGAAGCACCTGCTGAAACAGTTGTAACTGCTTAATTAAAATCTAAATAATTAACTTGCGCCCCCTGTTTCTTGCCTTTCTCGCAAGTTGGGCAAGGAGTAGGGGGGAAAATAATATGTCAAAAGGAATGTTTGGAAAGCATCACTCCGAGGAAACCAAAATAAAAATGAGTTTGTCGCAAAAAGGAAGAAAATTAACCGAGGAAACCAAAAGGAAAATAAGCGAAGCGCATAAGGGTAAAACAGCTTGGAATAAAGGGAAAATCGGATGCTACAAACTCAGTGAAGAAACTAAAAATAAAATAAGAAAAAATAGCATAACAGGAAGCAAAAATCATTTATGGAAGGGTGACCATGTTGGATACGATGCATTGCATGACTGGATTAGAAGAATAAAGGGGAAAGCAAAAAAGTGCGAACATTGTGGAAATACTAGCGCCAAAAGATACGAGTGGTCAAATATAGATCATAAATATCGAAGAAATGTAGATGACTTTATAGAATTATGCGTTAATTGCCACAGAAAATATCATAAGGCTAATAATTTAACAAAAAGAAATTAATTATGTCATTTTTAGGAAATTTTTATCAAAAGGCTAAAAAGAAATTATACGACACTGAACAAGGTGTTGTTTCTGGACTTTCAAATATTGCAAATTCTTTCCGGAATGATTTGAGTGGTGAAGTCAAGAACACTACGAGGTCGGTGATGGATTATGCGCAGCCAAGAGTGCAAAGTTTCCAAGATAATTATGTGAAGCCGGTGGAAGATTTCGTGCAGAAAAACCCCACACCATATTCCTATGTGGCGCCGAAAGTGAAAGATTATTCCAATAAAATTATAAATTATGCAAATAATCCAACGAATACTCCTGGTTGGATGAAAAAAGTTGATTCAGGCTTAAAGAGTTTTTCTCAAAAAGCGGAAAATGTACCAAAGTTTGATTTTGCGGAAAAAATAAATAATCCAGTAGGAAAGTTCGCAGCAGAAATTCCACAGACAATGCTTAATATTCCGTCGAGAACAGTGAGTGCTGCATTTAAAGATTACGGAAAAGTAAAGGTCGAACCATCTTATCTGGTGAAGCGCGGAGCGGAAGCGGCCAATATCGGAGTGGACGTCGGATCTCTTTTTGCCGGCGGTGGAACTGTAAAAAATTTAGCACAAAAAGGATTGAAATCAGCTGGCACCGGAGTGATGGATGTAGTCAAGCAAGGAGCAAGGAGGGGAGCTAAAGAGGGTTTGCTGTATGGTGGCGCTTCCGGAGCATTGAGCGGAGCACAGGAGGGTAATAATCTTAGAGAACAAGGAAGAAATGCAATTAAAGGTGCAGCCGGCGGAGCAGTGATTGGTGCAGCCGGCGGAGCTGTCTTAGGTGGTGCTATCTCAGGAGGAGGAAAAGTTGTTGGGGATGAAATTAGAGGTATTTCAAAAGATATTTCTCATTTCAAAAACCCCTACGCAAAGCGAGTGGTGACTAAAATGGATTATTCTCCAAACTATGGTGTGATGCTTGATGGCAAGCCACAGAGGGTTCCGAACCCAAACACTGCCAGAAAAGTGGTGGAAACTGTTAAAATGCCTTTTCAACCGCAAAGCATTACCGGAAAACTGCTGACAGCGCGTCCCGGAATGAACATTCAAGATGTGAATGCCTTGAAGCCGAAAGTGATGCCCGATTTAGACGCTCGCATAGCTCAAAAACGAGCCCAGGCGGAGAGTTTGGTCAACAAGCAGATAGATAATCAAAAGCAAGGACTGCCAGTCGCAGAGAAGGGTTTTGTGGCTCCGCAGAGTGTGGTGGCGCCAGAGAAAAAACCGCTTCCATCGATTGAAGAATATGTCAATGCAAAAAATGCGGCTAATGTTAAGAAAATATTGGATGATCAGTTTGCTAGTTTTGGTCCCGATGGTCCTAGTGCTATCCCGGACTGGATTGCTAAGAAAAACAAGATCCAGGAAGATGTCAGGAAAAAGATTGCCTATCAGGATAGCAGGGATAAATTGCCGAGCATTGATGAATATGTGAACAAAAAGACGGGAGAGATTATCACACCTAAAGAAGTTTTCCAAGAAAAGCCATACAATCGATTCCAACAAAAAGCTTTTGACGCAAAGGCAGACAGAATGAATGCGCTGGGAGATGTTTTGAATTATCCCAATGAATTGCGTCAGATCGGATATAAGAAAAATGAGATTGAAAAAATTAGCAAGGAGCAAGCGGAAAGAATTTTGAAGCTAGCTAATTTGGGTTATCCCAAGAACGCCATGCCAAAGGATCTCCTTTCTGATCAGGTGAGTAGAACCATAAAAAACAAGGTTTCATGGGGGCAAATGAAAGATTACCACGGAAGAATGAAGGCTTTAAATACGAACTTCTTGGAAGATATTGACCCAGAGAAACTTAATGATATTAACTCACTGATGGGAAGTGCTAGAGATGTTTATCGAAATGTTGATGTAGTTTTTGGTGATAATTCAGTAGTTAAGAAAAAACTATTAGACCCTCTGGATCAATCTAAAGGTGATTTTATAGATGAACAAAGCTCTCAACTTGGACAATTATGGGATGGAATAGTTGAGAAATATGGAATCAAGGAGGTAAAAACTTTCTTCGGGTTCAAATACGGGGACAGGTCTTCAGAATATGTCCAAAAAGTCGGTGAAAATGTGCTTTTGAGGCCACTTAAAGAAACAGATTTATCTGACGATGTTAGAGGGCAAATAAACTTTACAGAGTTAAAAAATTTGGCTGAAAAAACAAAAGCTGATTGGAGAATGCTTGTCGGCAAGAAATTGGAAGAATTGCCAGATATCAAAGAAAAAATAATTCTGACACAACTTAAAGAAGCAGCTCCAAAAAGTTGGAATAACATTGTCAATGCAGTTTCTTGGTTTAGAAATAAGTATGATGATTTGCTTCCAGAGCTTAATAAAGTCCGCGAGGCGACATATCCAACGCACCCCCTTTATCCGGAAACCACTAAGGTAATACCTTTCAGGAAAAATTATTTTCCACATTCTCTTGAAAGAGATGGAATTACAGGACTTAAAAATCTCTTCGATACTCCATCAAGTATTGACCCTTCCTTAGCAGTATCTTCAGAATATAGTAAGCCAAAATCAAAGTTCCTCGGATTTGCGCAAAGGAGAACTGGAGATAAAACTGAATATGATGCTGTGAAAGGAATGAAAAATTATATCAGGGACTTTGCTTTTGCCAAACATATTGATCCGCAAATCCAAAAATTCCGTGGAATGAATGAGGAAGCAAAGGAGCTGGCAAAAAATTATAAAGGTGCTTTACCTGAAAGAATCGGATTAGCTGAGGAATTATCTAAAAAGCTCGATCCAATTCAACAAATCACCGACGCTACCGATTCAGATAAGATCCAGAAAGTATTAATGGATTATGGCGTAAGTGACGGACAATCTGACTGGATGAGCAAGGAATTGGCTAATATAAGTAATTACGACAAAGTAAAAAACTTCATCAAAAGTAAAACGGAGAAAAATAAGGAAGACGTATTTGGCAGAATGGAACCAAAAGCAGTGGCGGAGGGTTCGGAAAATAAGCTGAATAATTTTCTGAAGTTTCTTGATAATTATGCCAATGATTTAGCTGGAAAAACAAACCCCTTTGATCGGCCAAATCAAGATGCCTATGCCAGAAAATCTTTCAAGATATTGCGCGCTGGACTTTCAAGAATAAAATCAAACGCAGTAGTTGGAAATGTCGGCTCGGCAGTTTCACAATTTTTCAGTCTGCCACCAGGAATAGCTAGCGCTGGTGTTAAAAACACAACAAAGGGAATTAAGGATAGTCTTGTCGGGGTATTCAGGGATGATCTTCCCATTAAAAATTCAAACTTCTTGAAAGAGAGATATTTTGATGGAACTAGCAGATTTGACGAGACCTTTCTTTCAACTCCCAAAAAGTTTGCTTCTTGGATGATGACTTTTGGAGACGAGGTTAGTGCCAAAATTATTTGGAATTCACATTATCGAAAGGCTTTGTCTGAAAATATACCTAACCCAGTGAATTATGCTGATGACTGGACCAGGAGAATGGTTGGAGGAAGAGGAGTCGGTGAGGTTCCCCTCATGCAAAAGTCTTTGATGTATCAAATTACAAATCCATTTAATCTGGAAGTTACAAACTATTGGTATTCTCTTCGTGATTTAGCGAAACACGATCCTAAGAAATTAGTTTATGCAAAAAAACTCGTAGAAGCTTTTGTCATTGGACACATTATGAATCGCGTCGTAAAAGAGATTCGTGGTTCTGATGTTATATTCGACCCCATACAGGCCATGATAGACGGCTACCAAGAATATGAGGAAGAAGATAATAAAAAATTAGGGCTTCTGAAGGCTGGCGGAAGAATGGCTGGAGAATTTTTGTCAAACGCTCCGGGACTTCCGAGCCTTCCTACGGGTCAGACAATTGCCAATATGTATGACGAATATGGCGGAGGAGCATTAGGTTCAGCTTTGCAAAAAATTACTGGTTCGGATAAACCAATACTCAGGAAAACTCTATTTGGAGAAGGAGATCCAACGAGATTTGGATCTGGTGGAGTTTCGGATGTTATAACTGGGGGACTTCAAGACCCATTATATAAAATAATTCCTCCATTTGGCGGTTCTCAAATCAAGAAAACCTATGAAGGGACAAAGTCTATAATTAACGGATTTGCGGAAAATGCAGCTGGAAAAGTAATGTCTCCAATAGAGAGAGATGTTCCTAATATCATGAAGGGAGTTTTATTCGGGAAGAACGCTTTGAACGAAGTGCAGGATTATTTCAAGAATGACAGCTTGCCACTAAGCGATTTGCAAACTGAGAAATATAAACTAATGGGCAATAGCCAGGATTATTTCAACAAGATTGCAAATGAAAGGAAAACTAATCGAGAAAAAGAGGCTTTGAAAGGCGGCAAGACAATCGCTTCTGCCGGTGAATTATCTGACGGAATGAGCCAACTGTCCAATGGAAGCATCTATGTGAAATCTCTGGATAAGGAATTCAAAACAGCTAAGGAAGCATCCATGGCGATTGCTATGGATGATTTGGCGAGCTCTGAAGATAATTTCAGAGACCTTAATAACGGATGGGTGTTGCGCAAGGGTGAGGATGGAAACGTGGTGAAACAAAGAAGATCATCTTATGACTCAGGACTCAACACGGCAAAACTTAGCGGATACAAAAAGAATAAGGATCTGGAAAATTGGAAAAAAACAGCTGACACCCAACTGGATCTACTTGGCAGGATGATGATGGATCCAAATATTGATGATTTTGACAAAGCGAAGATTCAAAATTCCCTCGATACGCTTGAAGGAGAATATGAAAAATATGCCGGATATGGCGGATTCACCAAAGGAAAGAAAGCGGCGAAAGTAGAAGAAAAATATCGATATCCCTTGGTTGACGTGGAGATGATGAAAATCAAAAATCTCATCGCCGGAACGGGTGGAACTAAATTCAGAATGACGAGAAAGCCAATGCCGCTCATATTGCGCAAAGCTCCGGTAGTGCATCGCACCCGCAGAAGATAATTTATTAAAAGCAAAACTATGATTGAGGACATATTGAAAAAAGTGCATAGGAAAGTTTCCAAGGACACCGACTATCCGGTGGCGGGCAGTGAGGATCTGCTGGTGACGCTGGACCATGTGGATGACGCCATCAGTGAATGGGAAGACTTGGTGCAGGAAGGATATAACTGGCCGGAACTGATGGTGCCTCCCACGGCGATTGTTTTTGGCGGAACTGGCACGGACGCCTTGCCGGCGGATTTTCTGGATTTTCCCAGTAGTTTTGGAGACGACGGTTTTGAAAGGATGGAGCTTTTGATTGGCAATAGTGCCTATGCAGAGGTCAGCAGCGGAGAAGGCGAGCAACTGGCTTTGCAGGGAGTGACGCCAAATGTCTATTGGATGGTGGCCGGATTCGTCCGCACTCTCCCCGCCGCTTCCGGCACAGTGAGTTTGCCCTATCTCAAAAAAGCCACACGCTTTGTCACCGGAGCGGAAACTACCGAGCCGGAGATGAGCAATCAGAAATTCATCGAAGACTATGTCACAGCCAAACTGTTTTTGGATAATGCTGATGACACGCTCTATCAGGCTTTTATGAACCAAGCCAATGACAAATTAATGAAAATGAAATATAAAGCGTTAACTTAATTTTATGAAAATATTACCAATAACAGGCAGAAGCTCCAAAACACCCTGGAAACTGATTATTGATTCTTTCAAAGGATCGGCTTCACTGTTGGATGATATTATTTTGGGCGCCAAATTTGCCAAAGAAGCTTTGAATCTCATTTTGGTGCAAGATGGGCGCTGGAAAACGCGCTGGGGAACAGCCGTCTATGGCCAGGCTTTGCCGGATGGCACGCAATTTATGGCTTGCGGAATTTATGAAAAGACGGACGGCACGCAAGAGAAGATTGCTATCGGAAAAAACGGCAAAGGCTATCGCTGTGTAGACCAGGGCGCTTGGACGGAAGTGACCGGCGCCACCTTCACCACTACGGCCACCAAATATAATTTTTTGCAATCAGTGAATCAACTCTATAACTCTAACGGCGTGGATAGGCTGACACGCTATGACGGGTCAAACTTTGTCCGCTATACCCAAATAGCCGCCCCCACCGGACTCTCCGGGGTGCGCAATGTGCTCACCGCTGGCGCTTATCACAATTACTATAAAATAACCGCTCTCAACCAAGTAGGTGAGACGCAGGGAAGTGCGGAGTATGACCTGACCACCAACAAAGCGAGAAATTCCTGGATAACCACTTCTAATGAATATCTGACCATTTCTTGGTCCGCCGTAGTAGGCGCCTCACGTTACCAAATCTATTATTCTGATGAATCCGGCAAAGAGATGTTGCTGGCGGAAACTTCCACCACAGACGTCACTTTCAAAGATGATGGCACCTATATCCAAAATCCTTTTTCCACTTGCCCGGAGGACGACACCACAGGCGCGCCGGCGTTTGCCATGATTGCAGACTCGGGCTCCAGATTGTGGGGCATCACCGGAGACGACAAAATTTTTTGGAGCGGCACCGGACTAGACTTGGGAATCTTTTCCGATTTCCATGGCGGAGGTTGGCAGCCAATTCTTGGGGGAACCGGGGAGAAATTTGAACATATCTGCCATTTCCGCAGCGGCAAGGGAGACGGTGTGGCTACTGCTATCACCAGAAACAAAGCGGGTATCGGGTCTATTTGGCAAATTCCTTTAGAGGCCACTGCTATTGCTGACACTACCATCATCGTGCCTAATCCCAGCAAGCTTCCCGGTCCGATCGGAACAGTGGCGGCTCTCGGAGTGGTGAGCGCCAATGATTCCCTCTATATCCCGAATAGTCGCGGAATTTTCTCGCTGAACAACAAAGCCAATGTGACGAATATTCTCTCCACTGGAGAACTTTCCGGCAATATCCGACCATTCTATCGCGGGTTGCAAAATATTGAAAATATTGCCGGAGTCTGGTATGACTCGAAAATCTTTTTTACCGCCTCGGAAAGTGGCAACGGTAATGATGTGATGTTCGGACTGGACACGGAGCAAAATGAATGGTTCTTGAAATGGACTATTGGCTTCAAGTCGTTTTTGGAAGTCACGGAAAGTAATGGCACCACCAAACTCTTGGGCATTCCAGAAAACGGCACGCAACTGATTGAAATTTCTAAAAACATCAAAGGAGATTTGGGACAACCATTCTATCAATCTTGGCTTTCCGGTCTCATCCCTATTTCTAACGACTCGACAGTTTTCGCCAAAGTGCAGGAAGCTTTGGTGGAACTGGGACGACCAACCGGCACTATTTTCTTTGAAATTTTGGGGCTGGGACAAAAAGGCGAATTCTCCTCGATTGCCACCAAGCAAATTGCTGACAATCTGAATGCAATTGAATTTTGGACAGGCGACCTGGGGGAAATTACTCTCAAGGATGAAGAAGATGCCCCAGTGACCTATTCCCAAGCCTCAGTGCCCAAAGCCAAAAAGATTGGCAAATCATTGCGCGCTATCCAGTTTCATATCTATTCCTCCAGCGCTGACACGGATTTCACCATTCTCAAAGTGCAGGCGAAAGGCGTGATTGATAAGCTTAAAACCCCATCGAAGTTTTTCAAATAATAATTAATATAAGTTTAAAATTATGGCAGCAGCAAATACAGACAAATTTAAAAAAGTCGCTCCCAACACCGGGTGGCAATTGGGCGCCTCCGGCATCTCTGACGCAGTGGTGAATAATTTCTCTTTGGTTTCCGCTTCCGGACTGCCCACCGACACCGCGGTGATCATCACGGTTGACCGCGTGGATGCCAGCGGCGCTAAAACACCGACCAAGATGGAACGGATTACCGGGGTCATTTCGGGTGACAATGTGATTTCTTGCTTGCGAGCAGTCGGCGGAACAGCCCAGGCGCATGCAGGAGGTGCAGTAGTGGAAATTCTAGTGTCGGATGACAACATCAATGATTTGATGGTTGGAATTTTGGCGGAGCATAATCAGGATGGGACGCATAAATCAGCGGTGCAGCCTATCGGGGCTATAACTCAATATGCTGGTTCAGCATCTCCATCTGGGTGGCTACTATGTGATGGAGCTGCAATTTCCAGAGCAACATATGCAGCATTGTTTGCAATATTAAGTACTACGTATGGTATAGGCGATGGTTCTACGACATTTAATCTTCCAAATTTAAAAGGTAAGGTTGTTGTTGGATATGATTCTGGACAGACTGAATTTAATTCGTTGGGAAAAACAGGCGGGGAAAAAACACATCTATTGACTGGCGCAGAAAGTGGAGAAAAAGGGCATAATCATACCCAAGATAGTCATTATCATAATATAGGGGGGAATACGTTGATGACTGTTGCTGGTTCAGGATGGTTTGCCGCAGCTAGTGGTTTTGCTCACGGAGTAGACGCAGTTAATGTCTCTGGAACAACCGCAACCAATCAAGCTGTCGCAGCATCTAATGCTTCAACTGCTCACAATAATCTGTCTCCATACATTATTCTTAATTTCATAATAAAAACTTAATGAAAAACATAGCGATTTATTTTCCACAATCGAATAGTTATTTTGAAGTTGGTGGGTACTTATTAGATAAAAATGGAAAAGAAACAAAAATAAAAGTTGAAAAAATATCTGTATTTTTTGGTAAAATAAAAATCAAGCTTAGTGATGGATGTATGTATATCTACAAAAATGTGAGTTGGAGTTGTAAATTAAATTAAAAACAAAAAAATGGAAGAAAACTGCAAAACAGACCACGACGCCGTAGTCACCCTAGTAGCTGTGGTGAAAAATCTTAAAGAGGGACAGGACAAATTTCACGTCGAGATGAAAGACTCTTTCAAGGACTTGAAGGATAATTTTGCAGTAACTCTGGCCAATCATGAGGAGAGAATAGTCAGGTTGGAAACTTCTAAAACTAAGCAGACTGTATTGATGAGCATCGGAATTTCAATTATGGGAGTCCTGGTCGGATTGATGGTTTATCACATCGCCAAATAATTTGTAAGAACAAAACTATGTATCATCGATTCGGACATGCTCAAGCTCACTTTGTGAAATTGGGCGACAAAGTGAAGAAAGGGCAAAAAATCCTGACTGTTGGCACGGGCAATGGCCAGTGGAGCGCGCATTGTCATTATGACTGCCCGCAGAGGAAATTGAACTCCTGGACCAGCTATGTTTTTGGATGGACTAGTTCGGAAGTGAAAGGCTCCTATGCTGACCCGACAAAAAACATCAAGACGGTGATGCCGGGATATGATCACATGGGTTATGGCTATTTGCAGAGCGCTAATTATGGCACGCTGAAAGCTCCTAAGTGGTGCTATCACCCGGGAGTGGACTTGAATGGCAAGGGGGCCGGCAACGCCGATTTGGGCGCTCCCATATATTCTCCTTGTGACGGCGTGGTGGTCTATGACTTTGACGACGGAAAAGCTTTGGACGGGGGATGGGGGAGATTGCTGGTTATTGAGGAGACCGTTGCGAAAGTGATAGAAACTACCGCGAAAGTGAAAACCGAACAAGCGCCGCAAATCACCATCGCTCCCAACGTGGATGAAATTGTGGCTATCCCGGTGCGCGTGGAGCAGCCGGCTGCCAAAGTGGACGTCATTGAGCAGCAGGTGGAAGAAATCCGCCAGGCGGAAGAGGTGCAGACGGAAACCGCCCCGGCGGAAAATAATATCTTGCAGATAGTTTTCAATTTAGTAGGGGATTTAATCATTAAAATAATAAACATATGGAAAAAGCGATAGAAACAATGCTGGCAGTGTCAGTGGTGCTTTCCACTATCGGCGGCACCCTGGTGACCACTGGTAAAATTTGGGAGGGGTTGGCGTGCATCATGGTGGGAACGGGATTGATTTTTTTACGGGGGATGATAAAGTAGAAAAACTGAAAAAGAGGCTCAACACGCATTTATTCACCCAAAGGCGTTTCAATTGAGCTTCTTTTTTATGGATGATATTACTGATTGAATAGCACTTGACAAGAATTTTTTGGAGTGATAGTATTTATTCGTTATGCAAAGGTTACTAAAGGTTGGTAAAGGCTACTAACTTAAAGAAATATTAATATAAACAAAATGAGGGGAGATAATAAAAGAAAATAGGTGCAAGCTGATTGATTATGCTTGTTTTTTTTGTTCATTAAAATAAAAAACTTTCAAAATATTAAACTGTGGACCTGATGGGACTTGAACCCATAATTCCGGGCAGGAGCTCCTTTTTCAAAGGAGTGAGGTTAACCATTTTTCTACAGGCCCACACTTTAATACATTGAAAGCAAGATTTTTCGCTAAAAAGGTAACTGTAACAAGAGAAAAATTTACATAACAATTTAAGCTAGCTTACTTTAGACGGTTGCTAGCTTTTTTTGTTTTCGGTGGCCGACAAAAAATTTCATCCAGCCTTTGAGACTTCGTACTATTTTTCCTCTACGTACTACGAAGTTACAATACATGTAACCATCGTCTCCGCGGAAGCATTGTTGTCCTTCATGAAGATCCACCATAAGCGTACCTCCTTTCCGTCTCTCCTAATTTTACAGTTACCTTTTCAATGAACAAAAAAACACCAACTTTGACAGTCCCTCCACGAAGCTTCGTTTATTTCTAAACTCACCTAACGTGGACTTTACGGGTCCCCCGAAGTATTTCTACATCGTGGAGATCCTGTCAAAAATGGTGTTGTGTTTAGGAAATTAGACTGTCATCTTAATTGCCATCCGTAAAATGGCTTTGATATAGACACTACATATAGTGGTACCTGATACTATTATACCACAATTGGAAAATCCGCCAAGTTTTTGTCGAATGACGCATTTTTCCTAGTAATTTTCAATTTTACGGCAAAGTTATCCACACCCCCCCCAAGAAATATGATTGACAAATAACGGTATGAAGTGTTAGTGTTCTATATTAAAAATTTAAAATCATTTTTGCCTGTGGCTTCGGCCAGTGCTTTTGAAAAAAAAGTATTTTTGCAGACAGGGTCAAAGTGGTGTAAAATATTAGTAGCTAAGTAAATTAGTCTTCACGGACTAACCTTGCTTTGCTGCAACATACAACACCCCGTTGAAACCTAGGTCTGCAAACCGAGGGAGTAGGCGGGGTGTTGTATTATTATGTTCAGCAAAAAAATGTGTGAATTTTTTGAACCATTCATAGATTGGTCCATTCGCATGGGAAAAGCAGAGTCAACAATCAAAGAATATCGTAGGATGTTCAATGGTCCACTTCAAACAATCTCAAAAATAAAAATAAACAAGTTCAAGATGAAAGATGTTTCCTTTGCAGTGGAGGCAGGACAGCAGTATGGAAAATATGGAGAAGAAAAAGCAGTGATCACGCTGCGGTCACTAATCAGGTTTATTAAGGAAAATGACCATGAATTTCCGATTGATTGGCGTGACATCAAAGGACGGAAGAATCAGCGCCCTGAGGTGCAATATTTGACCCCTGGCGACATTGAAACGCTCCGAACGACAATAGACACGGATTCGCCCAGCGGACTCCGTACGAGGGCATTATTTGAACTTCTACTGCATTCGGGATTGAGGATTGGAGAGGCCATCACGCTAGACATTGCCGACATTGATTATGACAAGATGGAAATGCATATTGTGAATTGCAAAAATAAAGTGCATCAAACCGTGTTTCTGACTGACGGGGCTGTGGCATGGCTAAAAAAATATCTGGCGTCAAGACGTGATACAGAACCGTGCCTTTTTATCTCCGGCGGCGGAAGAAGATTGCTGGCGGTGACAGCGCGTGCTTCACTCACGAAATATGAAAAGATGAGCGGATTGAAAAAACACATTCATTGGCATCTTTTGCGAAAAACCTTTGTCACCAATCTGCTTTTCGGGGGAGTGGACATCAAGACCACGCAACATTTGGCGCGGCACACTTCGGAAATCACCACCCTCCGGCACTACGCGGCCATCAATCACCAAGAGGAAAGATTGCTTTTGACTAATGTCATGGCCAATGTTTAGCTATTAAAAATGTTGACGGCTAGTGGTCTTTAGGAGTATAATGGTGGAATGAAAAGACCAGGACAGCCAATCGACATGAAATCCGTCATTAAAGTGCAGGAGTATCTGGATAAAGGGTTGAACCAGTACGAAATTGCACGAGTGATGAACACCACAAGACAGCAAGTAAATCGCTGGGTTTTTTACATTAAAAGAGGCGTGCTTGAGCCAAAAGATGATACTGTTGACACGTAATAGGGAAAATGCTATAATGTACTTAGTAGTTTGAAAACAGAATAAAAATGAAATGTTTTGCATCTATCTTTTTGCCGCTGATTAATTCGGCTCTAAAGAAATTGATGCAAGATACTTTCGATTAGATTTATAAATTTCATTCTCTCCTCAAATTAGCACTCGACTTGACAGAGCGATATCGGTAAAAACTCATTAGCTCATCAAATTAGCACTCAGACTTGACGAGTGCTAAAAGATAATTTATAATGGAAAAAGAATAAATAAACGCATGCCATTATGAATCACGCACTAACTTTTGATGCAGTTAATAGTGCAGTGAAAATTAAGGCGAGGCGATATAAATAATTAATTGTAACCTTTGATCTTATTGGAATTTAGTATTATCAAAAGTTAGTGTGGGATGAATAAAAGACAAGAAGAAATTTTAGCAGCGGTGATTGAAGAATATACCGAATCAGCCATCCCGGTGGGATCAAAGATTTTGGTGGAGAAATATGGTTTTGATCTGAGTCCCGCCACTATCCGCAATGATATGGTCAAGTTGGAGGAAGAAGGATTTTTGCACCAGCCGCACATCAGCGCCGGGCGCATCCCCACCGACAAAGGCTATCGCTTCTTTGTGGAAGAAATCATGGGGGATCAAGAAATGTCTTTGGCAGATCAGAAGAAATTGCAAACGGAACTCCTGAAACTGCGTGCGCAACACCAACGCCTTTCTCGCACAACTGCCAAATTGCTCTCTGGGATGAGCGGCAATCTGGCTATCAGTTCGATGGAAAAAGATTTTTCGGAATTCGGCATTCGAGAGTTGTTGGAGAAACCGGAGTTCCGCGAGGTGGATGAATTTTGCAAGGTGGTGGAAGCGTTGGATTTTATTGATGAGAATGTGGATATGATTTTAGCGAAAATGAAGACGGACGAAACGAAGATTTTCATCGGCAAGGATAACCCTATCAAGGGCATTTCCAATTGCTCGATGGTAGTCTCTCCCTACACCACAAAATCAGGGGAAAGAGGCGTGTTGGCCATCATCGGACCCAAGCGCATGAAGTATGCAGAAAATAAATCCTTACTAGATTATGTAAGAAAGATTCTGAGTGTTTCGAGTGTAGTATTGTTAGTGATATATGGCGTATAAATAACGGATAATAGATAACTCAAATCCATAATAATTAAAAAATAGAAGCATATGAAAAATAAAAACGTCGAAGAAGAAAAAAATATGGAAGAGGACAGAATAATCGAAGAAGAGTTGGTGGAGGAATCACAAACTGTTGAAGAGTCTGTAGCAGATCAAGCAGAGGCTCCTGCAGGGGAAGAGAATGTAGATGCAGAAGACCTAGTGGTGCAATATCTGAATGGTTGGAAGCGATGTCAGGCGGACTTTGAAAATTTCAAAAAGCGGCAAGCGGAATCACAAAAAGATTTGTTACGCTACAGCACCCAGAGCATTGTTTTGCAAATCTTGCCGGTGATTGACAATTTTCAAGCATCCACTGCACACATCCCGGAGGATCAGAAGAGCAATCCTTGGGTGACGGGCATCATGTATATCCAGAAACAATTGGAGCAGGTTTTGGTGGATAATGGAGTGACAGAGATGGAGGCAAAAAATGGTGATAGTTTTGATCCCGCGCGACATGAGGCGGTGGCCGATATGGAATGCAAGGGTTGCAAAACCAAAGATTATAAGTTTAGCAACAAGATCAAGCAAGTGGTGACGCGCGGTTACATGATGGGGGAGAAGATTATCCGTCCGGCGCGGGTGATAGTGGAATAAATTTTAAAGGCTAAATTTGAAATTTAATTTAGATGATTGATTTTTTTGAGAGATATTTTTTAAACTAGAAAGGTGGTGAAAAAATATGACCAGAGGAATAATAAATTGGTCTCCTAATTTTCCGTTCAGAGATTTTGACAAGATTTTTGACGAAGGTATTTGGGAAGGAGTGGATTTTACTCCGGCAATCGATGTCTATCAAGACAAGAACAATGTTATTGTCGAAGCTCCATTAGCTGGAGTTGACCCGGAAAAAGTGGACATTACTATTGAAAACGATGTTTTGACGATTTCCGGAAAGACGGAGGAAAAAGAGGAGGTGAAGAGAGAAAATTACTATCGCAAAGAAGTGCGTAAGGGAAGTTTCTCTCGCTCAGTCATCTTGCCGATGAGTGTGAAGGCTGACCAAGCGGAAGCGCACAGCGAAAAGGGAATACTCAAAGTGACTATCCCGAAAGCGGAAGAAGTGAAACCTAAGAAAATAGCGGTGAAAATCAAATGATGTATTCCTAGGTTGCCTAAATATTTTTTAGGCAACTCATGGAGTCCGGCAAGTTCGTTGAAAATAAAAAAAGCCCCCAACCGAGAAATGATATTCTCGATTGAGGGCGGGTCGTTCTAGAGGCAGCTTCCTGCATATCCATGACGAGACAGCAAGAAAGCTATTTGTTTCAGGTTGGATCCACAGGTTAGATATGCTGCGGAAGCACTGTCTTCTGTTGTGCCAAATATCTTGGCAATAAACGGTATGACATCGGTTTCACAGTACTGGAACAGCAGAGCTTGAATCTTTTTGAAATCTCTGCCGTAATAACTCACGGCCAGATAAACCTTTTCATATGGTTCATGGAGCTTGCTGGCAAGTAACGCGATATAATCTTTGTGCGAAATCCTGCTTTTCATGTATGAACTCCTTCTGTAGAGGTTGATGGATGAAAAAAACTGTCTATAATCTAGCATAAGAAAAATAAGTTGTCACTTCTTTTTCCTGGGAAAACTTTCTGAGTATGCCTTGAAAAAATTTTGCAAATCATCAACAAGTTGTCTGGGGATGGTAATCTGGGTGTAAGCCGCAGGTATGGAGCCCTTGCTCTTGGCTATAAAATTTTTATAGTTGGCGGCTAATTGTTCGGCTACAATATCGGCGACGGCCATTTGTTGGAGTGTTCCTTGGGAAAAATTACCTTCTCTTCTCAAGTCTAGTCCCTTCAGATACTTCAAGGTGACTAATAATGTCTCTATTGTTACAGCAACATCTTTATCACTAATACGTTTTCCAGACATGATAAACCTCCTGAGGTTAGGGTTGAATTGGTAAATAACTATCAAGTATAGCAGAAAAAAATAGTTTTGTCAAGTATTATTTTTTCAGTTTCTAAATCGATTTGGAAATTGAAATGCATAATATAAGTCCCAGTCAAATATTTTCTTACGAAAATTTGACGGGATAAATAATAAAATAACAAATCCTGGTTGGATAGTGTGGCATAATCACACTACCACTGGATAAAAAAATATGGGAAAAATATTAGGTATCGATCTCGGTACCACCAACTCGGCCATGTCAATTGTGGAGGGGGGCAGCCCGGTCATTATTGAAAATAAAGAAGGGGCCAGAACTACGCCATCTATGGTGTCTATGTCCAAAACTAACGAAAGATTAGTCGGTCTTTTGGCCAAGCGCCAAGCAGTGACTAATCCGGAAAACACTTTGTTTTCTATCAAGCGTCTCATCGGTTTGCACTACAACGATGCTGAAGTGGAGCGCGATATGAAAACTATGCCCTACAAAATTGTGAAGGCCGGTGAAGGCGTGAAAGTTTTGATGGGAGGAAAGGAATATACTCCGCAAGAAATTTCTGCGATGGTGTTGGGAAAATTGAAAGCGGATGCGGAAGAAAAATTGGGAGAGAAAATCACGGAGGCAGTGATTACTGTGCCAGCCTATTTCGATGACTCGCAAAGAAAGGCCACTAAAGAAGCAGGAGAGATTGCCGGACTCAAGGTGTTGCGTATCATCAATGAACCGACAGCTGCGGCTTTGGCCTATGGCTTCAATAAGAAGAAAGATGAAAAGATTGCAGTCTATGACTTGGGAGGCGGAACTTTTGATATTTCTATTCTGGAAGTTTCTGAGGACACCGTGGAAGTGAAATCCACTAATGGTGACACTCACTTGGGAGGAGATGATTTTGACCAAGTGCTCATCCATTGGATTATCGCGGAATTCAAAAAACAAGAAGGTGTGGATTTGGGAAATGACCCATTGGCCTTGCAAAGAATCAAAGAGTCTGCCGAAAAAGCCAAAATTGAATTGTCGACCGCAATGGAGACTGAAATCAATCAACCTTTCATCACTGCTGACGCCAATGGTCCAAAACATCTCGTAATGAAAATTACCCGAGCGAAATTGGAAGAATTGGTAGGTGATTTGGTGGCCAAGACTTTAGAGCCGACCAAGAAAGCTTTGGCGGATGCCAAACTGACTGTCGCTGATATCAATGAGGTGGTGTTGGTGGGAGGCATGACTCGTATGCCGCTCGTTTTGCAAACCGTAGAAAAATTCTTTGGCAAGAAACCGAACATCTCGGTTAATCCGGATGAAGTAGTGGCGATGGGAGCAGCTATCCAAGGAGGCGTGTTGCAAGGAGATGTGAAAGATGTGCTTTTGCTAGACGTGACACCGTTAACCTTGGGAATTGAAACCATGGGAGGAGTGCGTACTCCGCTTATCGACAGAAACACCACTATCCCGGCGGCTAAATCTCAAACTTTCTCCACCGCGGCTGACAATCAACCTTCCGTAGAAATCCATGTTTTGCAAGGAGAGCGTGAAATGGCAGCGGACAACAAGACCTTGGGACGTTTCATTTTGGATGGCATTCCACCATCTCCAAGAGGCATTCCGCAAATTGAAGTGACTTTTGACATCGATGCTAATGGAATCCTGAGTGTGAAAGCCAAGGACAAAGCCACTGGCAAAGAGCAGTCCATCCGTATCGAATCTTCTACCGGACTTTCCAAAGAAGAAATCGAAAAGATGAAACAAGACGCGGAAGCGCATGCGGATGAAGACAAGAAGAAAAAGGAAAATGTCGAAATCAAAAATGCCGCGGACACCTTGGTCTTCACTACTGAAAAAGCTTTGAAGGATGCTGGAGACAAAATCTCAGCTGACAAAAAGAAGCCGGTGGAGGAAAAAGTGGAAGCTTTGAAGAAGGTGAAAGACTCCGAAGATTTTGAAGCCATCAAGAAAGCCACCGAAGAACTTTCTACCGAAGCGCAAAAGATTGGCGAAGAATTGTATAAGGCAGCTCAGCCAGAGCAAGCCTCCTCCGCCAAGGCTACGGACGGCCAAGGCCAGCCAGGAGCTGAAGGTGAAGCAACGAAAGACGCTGAGACAGAAAAACCTGATGAGAAGCCAGAAGAGAAGAAATAACAGCGATTTACCAGAAAAAGCGAGGTGTCAAAACCTCGCTTTTTTGTGGTATAATGAAGGCATGAAAAATGAGACAAATTTGACCAATAGGACAAATCCTTCTGGGAATGACGAGGAGACGTTGTTTTTTAAGCATGGTGGCTATCGTAATTTGCAATCCTACCAAATGTCAACTTTGGTCTATGACTTGACGGTGAAATTTTGTGATTCTTTTGTTGATAGGCGAAGTAGAACGACTGATCAAATGGTGCAAGCAGCGAGAAGTGGTCGGCAGAACATTGCCGAGGGATCTCAAGCAGCGGGAACTTCGAAAAAAACGGAAATAAAATTGACTAGTGTGGCCCGAGCGAGTCTGGAAGAATTGCTAATTGATTATGAGGATTTTTTGCGTCAAAGAAATTTTGTTATGTGGGCAAAAGAATCGCAAGAGGCAAAATCTGTCAGAAACTTGGCGTACAGCCAAGATAGGTCCTATATGACTTATGAGACTTATTTGAAAAACTCTGAACTTGCTGCCAATGTTCTCATTTGCCTCATTCACCAAACAAACTATTTGCTTGATCGTCAACTTAAAAAATTAAGCGAAGAATTTTTGAATCAGGGTAGTTTCACGGAAAGATTATATAATCAAAGAAAGAATCTGTGGGATAATCGACAATGATTTGCTTTTACGCAAAAAAGTGCTAGCTTTAAAGTAGATTTATTTTTAAATTAAAAAAACATGGAAAAAATAATTAATATTTTTGGAGATAGTATTGCTTGGGGTGCTTGTGATAATGAGTTAGGTGGCTGGGCAAATCGATTGAGAAATGATTTAGCAAAAAGACCCGCTGATTATTTAGAAGTATATAATCTTGGAATAAGTGGGGATAATTCAGATAAGCTGCTGAAAAGATTTACAGCTGAAAATGAAATTAGGGAACCAGATACAATAATAATCGCAGTTGGAATTAATGATTCTTTATATATTGAATCTCAAAATAATCCACGCATTCCGTTGGCAAGATTTGAAAATAACCTAATGGAAATCATGAGGCAGGCTAAAAAATTTACCAAAGAGATTATTTTTGTTGGACTTACGAGCGTTGACGAATCGAAGGTTGCACCAACGATTTGGGAATCTAATAAGTATTATGACAATGAAAGCATCTCTATTTATAATGCAAAAATAAAAGAAATTTGTGAAAAAAATAATTTAGCTTTTATTGAAATGTTAGATTTGTTAAAAAACGAAGATTTGGAGGATGGTCTGCATCCAAATACTGCTGGTCACGAAAAAATGTTTTTGCGGATTAAGGATTTTTTAGTGGATAAAAAAATTATTTAAAAATATGACCGAAGAATTTTTAGACATCGTTAATGAAAATAATATTCTGACTGGTGAGAGTGCGCCGCGGAGCAAAGTTCACGCGGAAGGCATCTGGCATCGAACCGTGCATGTTTATGTTTTTCGAAAGAATGATAATGTAATTGAATTCTTGGTTCATTTGCGTTCAAAATCGAAAGACCTGGCTCCAAATAAATGGGATACTAGATTTGGAGGACATGTGAAGGCCGGTGTATCACTTGAAGAAGGCGTTGGGACGGAAATGAAAGAGGAAATTGGTTTAAATATTAATTTAAATAGTTTAATAGTGGGAACTTGGCGAAAGAGTGACAAATTTCCAAATCGTGAATTTTCACGTCGATATTATTTTGAATACAATGGCGATTTGAATGATTTAACTTTCAATGACGGTGAAGTGCAAGAGGTGCAATGGATGAATATTCAGGATATAAAAAATGGTATGGAGAATGATTCTGAAAAATGGGCTGGTGGTGTAGCTGGATTCACAGAAATATCGGATTATTTATCTGAAAATTTGTTCAATAACTAGTTATGCAACAATCACCACGTCCACCAAAAACCATCCAAAAACAATAATCAAGCAAAAAACTTCTTTCGTATAAAAAGCCCTGCATGGAGGGATTTTTAGTCCTGTGGT
>JBAZXY010000002.1:0-40761 GCA_041659585.1 Parcubacteria group bacterium
CATAGCCATGCAACATGGCAGGAATGGCTTCTGGCGTGCCCATCTGCGGAGAACTCACCATCACAATATTATCAATCAGATTGGCTTTGTTTTGTGTCTCCAATTCTCGCATAATGGCTTTTGCCAAAAGCCCACCATTAGAATGCGCGACGATAGTCACCTTCTGACTAATGGAATTTTTTTGCAAGTTTTCAATTTCTGTCACCGCTTTTTTAACCTCATTTTCATATTTGGTCCCATTTTTAGCAATGTTTTCCACATCAAATCTCCAATCATAAGAATATAAAGAATATTCCTTAATTATTCTATCATTTTTAAGTGATTGTAAATCCTCTACAAATCCGTCATAAATCCCCACTATTCCATAAGCATTTTCCACTACATTCTTAGTATAAATATTATGAGGGCTTTTTCCATCTTTATCCATTAATAATTTTGAAACATCATTGGTTGATTCCGGTAGCCAAACTTGATCATCTCCACTATCCGCATCATCTAATCGACTCGCTTTGATTCCAGGCAAAAATAGCACATTAGAGGCGAAGTCTGGAAATTCCCGCCAATAATCAGCTAATAACAAATCGCCACTAATTCTCTCTCCTATTGGGGTGGGATCATCCCCACTACTATAAAAATATGATGGACCCGCCTCATCCCCATACCAATTATTTTTCAACACCACCTTAGTTTTGTCATGCCAGCTGGAGTCGCTTTCCACTTGGCTTGTGCAAGTTGTCCCACATATTTCACCATAGACATTATAATCATCCGGGTAATCACTCTTGCATTCATTGAAGCAGTCCTCAAAAAGGGAATTGTAAGCATCCGGCTGAGTGACGCTCGAAATCACGGCTGTGTTTTGTGAATTGTGTTGAAAGTTGGAATTTTCGATATGCAGATAACTCTCATTATTCCATTCACCATATTCTATTTCAACCTTGATATCAGCATAGGCATTGCTATCAAAGATGCAATTTTTCATCCTAACCTTGCCTGAATAGACCGTCACCGCCGGCAAGATTTTTTCAGCCGGTGCTGCATAGGCTGTGGGCAGGAAATAATCCTTGATTTTGTGATTCATCCCCAAGCCAGGACAATTATCAGTGTCATAGGGATAGCAGCCTCCCAAATGTGAAAACTCCACAAATTCCAGAATTGATTCCGGATCATCCGCGCTGTCCCCCAGTCCAGCAAACTCGATGGTGCCGGTGGGCTCCACAAAACAAGCCGGGTCATATGAGGTGCTTTCATCCCAAACAGGCGGGATTCCACTCAGCTTGATTTTTTCTTCCATCGTGCCGATTGCCTGAATTGTTCCGTAAATATAGAGATGACGAAAGGCCAGCTGCGCCCCCTTTTCAATGGTTAATGTCACACCCTCTTCAACATAGATATTCTCATATCCGGACAAATCCGTGTCCTTGTTCCAAATGGTGTTTTCCGTAATATTCAAATCCTCCAAGGCTGGCGCCTCCTCAGCTGCAACATTTTGCGAGAGATAAAAAAAATCAATCCGCAGAGGACTGATTGCAAGAAAAGCAATTAAAACAAAAGCTACTATTTTCTGACTGGCTCGCTGCATCTTCTTCAAAAATTATTTTTTTACATTCTTATTATAGCATAAAATATTTCAGCTTTTCAAAAGATGTCAAGGGTACATTAACTTTCTTTTGGCACACAAAAGAAAGTTACAAAGAAAATGTGCCGCAAAACTACATACCAAGACAAATTATCAATTTCTGAGCTAAAATTCCTGGAAACCTTAAAGGGAAAGCCGGCGATAAATTTTTACGCTCATAAATTTCAATTTGTAACTTGGCATTCCGTTGATGCGGGGTAAAATTTTAAAAAACGATTCCTCGCCCATAGCGAAGTGCGTTTCTAAATTTCAGCGCGAGAGCGTTAAGAAATTACCTACCAACACTCCTTTTAGCATTTTTGGGAATTTTAGCGAGTAAGCTAGAAATTTAGACAGCACAAGCCTGGGCAGCAGTTTCTTTTTGCCACTTTCTTTGCTGCCAAAGAAAATGGCGAATTGTTTAGATATTTTCTGCAATGCGCGGAGACATCTTGCGATATGACCAGATGCTGAGAGCAAAACCGCTCAGAACAATAGCCATGAAAATAGCGTATTGCCCGAAAGTGGCAAAGTGATTATTAATCAGCGACTCCTTGGTGAAATGAATAATGAAAGCCAAAGGATTGAGCAAGACAAAAACATGGTATTGCGCCGGAATAGTCACCAAGGGATAGATAATCGGCGAAGCATACATAATGATCATCAGTAACACCTCCCAAATCATCGACAGATCGCGAAACTTCACATACAAGGGTGCGGTCAGAAGCGAAAAAGACAGGACGATGATATAGATAAACACTGAGAACAGCAAAAACATGCCGATCGCCGCCAAACTCGGCATAAAGCCCTTGAGAGCAAAAAAGAAAGCGATCACCGCCAAGTTCATCAAGAAAATCAGGGTGGCATTGATGGTGGAAGCCAAGATGATGGTCCAGCGCGGCACATAGATCTTGGTCACCAGTTGCGATTTGCTCAGCAGCGAGTTCATCCCGGCACTGGTGCCTTCGGAAAAAAAATAGAACATCATCAGACTCACCAACAATTGCAAGGAATAGGTGTCCACGCCCGCGGTGTTTCTTGGATTGAAAACGGAGGAGAAGACAAAATTCAAAATAGCAAACGTCAGCAAGGGTTTCAACAACGCCCACAAATAGCCCAAAACACTGCCATGATAGCGCAACTTGAAATCGGTCTTGGCCAACATCCAGATCAATTCTTTATAATTTTCGTGTTGTTTCATAGATTCAATAACTTAATCTTGATATAAGTGCTTATTCTCATTATACCATGCGACAAAATTAGCCATCCCGTCTTCAATTTTGGTCTTCGGGTCATAGTCCAACATTTTGCGGGCTTTAGTGATGTCAGCATAGGTAATTGGCACGTCACCGGAAAACATCGGATACTGCTTAATATTGGCTTTTTTGCCTAAGCATTTTTCCACCACCGCAATGAAACTATTCAGATCAATGGTATCCGAGTTACCCAGGTTGAAAATTTCATAGCCGAAAATTCGATCAATGGCCGCAATCACCCCATCTACAATATCATCGATATAGGTGTAGTCGCGTCTGGTTGACCCATCGCCGAATCTTTTCACTTCCATTCCTTCATCAATCCATTTAGTGCACAAAAACGGGAACATATCCGGTCGTCCGCCTGGTCCATAGACCGTGAACGGTCGGATGACATTCACATTCAGCTTGTGCAAATAGTGATAGGCGTGTGCCATCAGTTCTGTGGCTTTTTTTGTCGCCGCATAGGGAGAAATGGGGAAATCCACATTATCCGTTTCCGCAAACGGCACTTTCTTGTTTTCGCCATACACAGAAGAAGAGCTGGTCAGCACAAAATTTTCAATGCCAAAGTCCTTGGACAATTCTAGCAGATTCAAAGTGCCGATATAGTTGGTGTCGGCATAAATAAAGGGATCGGCAATGCTGGGACGCACCCCGGCACGCGCCGCCGGATGAAAAACACGATCAAATTTTTCTGTGGCAAAAATGTTTTTCAGCAATTCATAATCTGTGATATCACCCCGATATAGCTTGTAATTCGGATTGGCGGCAAATTGCGCCACATTATCCTCTTTCACCTTCGGCGAATAGTAGTCATTGAAACTATCTACACAAACCACACTGTCTCCCCGCTCTAACAATTTCTTGGTAACAGCTGACCCAATAAACCCCGCTCCACCGGTAACTAATATTTTCATAGATTTAATTCATACGGCATACAACATAAAACAAAAAATAATGTTGTGTCCTATGTGTTATATGCTACATGTTATATGTTACATAATTTTATTTTACCTCTCAAATAAGCATAGTATTCCTCCTCATGACTATTTGCAATCGTATAATCAGCCAATACCTTAGCACGAGCTGCTTTTCCCATCTGACTGCGCAATTCACAGTCCACAACCAATTGCTCTATTTTCTCTATCCATTCTAATCTATTCCCGGCTAAAAATCCATTCACCCCGTCTGTGATGGCTTCACTGAAGGTTTGATTGCGCACCGCCACCAGGGGCACCTCCAAGGCACCTGCTTCAATGAAACGGATTTCTGATTTAGACTGGCAGAATGGATCATTCTGCACCAAAGGATATAAACAGATATCCACCTGATGCATATTTTCATAATATTTATCCCGACTTACCAAAGGCATAGTGATAATCCGATCTCCAAAAACATTTAACTCACTATCCACGTCCAGCGGACCGGCTAAATATAATTGCACCTGTGGAAACCGTGCCAATATCGAACACAAGGCTGATGTAACAGTAGCAAAGTCCTGATTATGACTATGCGTTCCACTGAAATAACCCAGACGCACGAACGCATCTTTCTTCTTGGGCACATGCTGCAAAATATGTTCTACCACCGCCAGCTCATGCTCTGAAATCTTGTTTTTCGCTACAAACACTTTCTTGCCGTAACCGCGCAAGATATCTGCTAAATAGGTAGTGGAAGTGGTGCACGTCCGAGTATACTCATCTTTCAAAATTTCCTCTCCCACTCCTTTAGCATATTGCATTTTCTCAAAGGCACTCATCTTGTTCTTATACAAATCAGTTTGATGCATATATTGCGTATCAAAAACCAAATCATCTGTTTCAAAAATAATTTCCTTCTGTCGCTCTTTTATTTTTGCCACCAATCTCTTCAAACCGCCAGTTTCAATAGTGCGTTGGAAAATAAAAATCTGAAAACGCCCGGCAAACCAAGGCAAAAGCGGATTGTCCTGCAACATCACTTCAGCTTTAATGCCATGAGCAGTGAGCTCCTCCGCTTGATTGTAGGCGCGATAGTGGGCGCTATCCCCCACTCCGCCTGTTACAATCAAAACATCGCCGGAAGGAAAATTAAACATATTTTTCAAAAAGATAATGCCGTAGCTCAAAATACGCCGACCACCGACAAGCAAACCATCCCGCCGGATAGTAGTGAAGGCTTTACCAAATTTAATAAGCATTAACTTCATTGGTTTATTTGAAATTTTAGATCTCCCTGCAAAACACCCTCCTGATTAAATTCTTTGCCCTCTTTGGTCTTAATATGAACTTTGATCGGCACATCCCCCACGCCCGATTGCTTTTGGACTAGCAAGCGATAATCATCCTGGGTAAAATTATTTGGCAATTCATATTTAATTGTGGCATTGGTTTCCGTGCGCATAACGGTATGCAGAATAAATCCAAAATAAGTTTTACCAAATTCCACGCCGTTGCCGCCAAGAGGCGAAACCATTTTATTTTCTAAAAGCTTAGCCCCTTCCGGCACATACACGCGCAAATATGAATGATAATCACTCGTGCGCCAATCTCCTGCCTGAGCCGTATTCTTATAATTCAAACTCAAAGTGACAATTGGCTTTTCCCCGGTCAAGTCAATATCATAACCAATCTCACGCTTTATATAATAATCTGTTTTGAGCGCCCCCAAATTGGAATCCACCATCATCAAATAATCTCCACCCCAATCTGCAGCCACCTTGCCATTCCAATACACGCTGTCCACTGCTGCTTGCAGCTCCGCATCACTCAAGTTCAACATGATATTTTTGTTCTGCAATTCCTTATGGAAGAATTCAGCTAATTTTGGCACGTCCTGGATATTGGAAAGTTTTTTTATAATCACCGCCGCCAAACTCTTCATAATTTCCTTTCTATTTTGCGTATCTAATTTCTGATCCAAGAGATAGGGTTTTTCTACAATCTCCTCCAATTTCAAAGTCGCATTCGTGCTATCAAAAACCGTAGCATTACCCGGAGCAGAAACTGGTCCGGTCAATTCTAACACATCATTGAAAGCCTGGGAATTCACTGCAATCACCCCATCAAACTTACTTGGTGATCCTGCCAGACGCAAGAAATATTCCGCCTTGGCCACGTTAGTAGGAAAATCCGGTGAAAAATTAGAGTCTCTGAATTTCCAATTTTTGATGCCCATTTTTTTAGTCAGCACTGCTGGTGCCGGCACATCCGTAGAAATCCGCTGATCCAAAAGATTGGCATCTTCAACAAAGGTCGAAACCACTTCCCCATTCTTTATTTTAATAATAGCGTATTGGCCCAAAAATCCACCCCCCGGACGCAGCTCCATGCTATTTTGCAGCATCAGGAGAAAACTTCGCGTCACGCCGTCCTGTTTGGAAAATTCTTGCACCAATTGATTGACTACTGCCAGCTCTTTTTGCCTATCCGGTTCAATCACCAGCAGGCTGGAAATTTTTTCCGCCACATTCAAAGCATTGATAAGCACTCCCTTTTTATTATTCTTCAAAAAACCATATGCATAATAGCCACTCCCGATCAGAAGCAAAACAGTTACCATAATTATGATTGTTTTTTTAGTAAAAAAACTTTGCAATCCCAAGGCGAAATCCACTATCTTTTTTTTCATTTTTATTTTTATTATCTAAGTGAGTTATAAATAGTATCTAATTTTTTTCCCGATTCACTCCAGCTAAACTCTTGCGCCTTTTTTTTGTTGGCAGCGCCTTTTTCCAACATTTCCTCTGGCTGGGAAGCCAGGTGCAAAATACCCTTAGCAATCTCAGTCGAAGTCATTTCACTGCAGAAATAAGCACTCTCCCCCAAAAATTGGCGGTTATTTGGCTTGTCAAAACACACAATCGGCAATCCGGCAGCCATATAATTAAGCATTTTGCCGCTAGCTTGAGCTGTATCGCAATCCTTGGGATCAACGGCAATGTCGCACGCCTTCAAAACCTCCGGCAACTTAAAATAATCCAAAGGAGAAATCAAGCGCACCGAATTTTGGAGATGATGCATCTTAATAAAGCTCTGCACCTGATGCACTGGAAAACCCCCGATTAAGAAAAAAATATCAATACGTTTTTCCATTACCAAATGAATAGCATCCAATAGATAGTCAATTCCTTTATTCGTAACGAGTCCGCCGGTGTAGCCGACGATAAAACGATGTTTAGGCAGTTCCATTGCATAGCGGATTTCTTCCTTCGTAGCTGGCACCTGGAAGCTATTCAAATTAATTCCATCCAACAACACCTCACAATGCTGATCAGCGCGCATCCGTGCGATGTCTTGCACGCCTTCCCAAGAGCTGGCAATGGCATAATCCCCCAAATTACTAATGAATTTTTCAATAGTGGAAAAAACCGTTTTCAATCCTCGCTTCAAATAACCATGGGAAACCATTTCCTTGGTTAGGCTGCCATGAAAATCAGCTACTAGTTTTATTTTTCGCCAAAAAAGAATTTTTTGAACGAGCCATCCAATTAACACACCTTCGTGCAAATGGCCATGGATAATATCTGGTTTCTGCGTACGCGCCAAATAAAAAACCTTCCGGATCAGCATGATATCCAAAATAATTTTTTGCCAATCCGGTCCAGCTTCTAGTTTCTTATACCAAAAAAGCAAGCGCCGAATGCGCCTGACATCAATCCTGGTCTGCACCTGTGTATCGATATCGTTTCCGACATGGTAGGTAGCAATGGTAATTTGGTGGCCTAATTTTTCCAGAGCCAGAGCTTCTTCCAAAATCCGAATATGCGTTCCTCGATTAGAAAAAAAAGGCGTTGGCGCGACAACTAATATCCTCATACAACGTGAAACATACGGCATGAAACAGGTCTATTAATTAAATTGCAATAGAAACAACTGCGAAATGAGTCGTTTCATGTTTCATATCATATGTTATATGCTTACATTTTAACCCAAAAACTATCGTTTGGCAAAAGGCCCATTTGGCTATATAATACTATTAATTAAGAATTTCCCTCATGAATGAAAAAATACCGCAGACAAGCCTTCCGGGCCAAGAAAAAATGCTGCATTTTTATGCCAGATTGAAGGCTTTTTTCGGTGAAGGGGTCCACCTCAACCGCCATCAGCTCTTTACTATCTTCGTATTGTTCTGGATCGGGCTGGGATGGCTGGGACTCATCCTATCGCTTTTAGGCATTTTCTATACCACTTTTTTTGTGGCCTATCTTTTTTTCGGCATCGCTTTTTTTGCCTATGTGTTCAGCTTCAACCAATTAAAAATTAAAATTGAACAGCCTCTGTTCTGGCTTTTTCTGCTTTCGCTGGTATCGGTGTTTGTTTTTTCCTACTACACCACGCCAACTATTTTTTCCGGCCGGGACCAGGGCTCACTCAGCGAAGCGGCTATTCAACTGGCCCAAACCCATCGCCTCACTTTTTCTTTTGACGCTCAAAAAGAATTTTTCCATATCTACGGACCAGGCAAGGCACTCAATTTCCCCGGCTTTATCTATACTCCTGCCGGAGAGCTCACTACCCAATTTCCTTTCGGCTACATCACTTGGCTAGCCGTGTTCTATGTCATGTTTGGCCTGCATGGTTTTGTGGTCGCCAATACCATCACTTTCGTTATTTTTCTGTTCTCCTTCTATTTAGTCACCCGCCACTATCTGCGCCCCGCCTCCGCCATGGTCGCCGTCCTGCTGGTACTCACCTCCTTTGCCTTTTCTTGGTTTTTCAAATTCACCCTCAGCGAAAACCTGGGCGCCATGCTCACCTGGTTCGGCATCTACGCTTTTGTGATGTTCACACAAAAGAAGAAACGCTTTTATCTGCTAGCCGCACTTTCCTCCTTTATCATGCTGGTTTTTGCGCGCATTGAGGCCCTGGGATTCCTAACTGTTATTGTTCTAATCTTACTGATTAAATACAAGGATTGGAAATATCTGCTCTTCGTGGTAATTGGGAAAAAAATATTATTCCTGATTGGAGGATTTTTCCTGCTTTATTTTTTCAACCTGGCTTTTGATACCCAGTCCTATCTGTTTATGCTAAAAAGCGTCCTCCACCCATTCATTTCCCTAGGGTCTGGCCTCAAGGATTATTCTACCTCTTCCTCCATCACCTTCTTCAGCACGGCCGCCTATACTATCCGCATTCTTTTCGCCTATGGCCTCTTCAATTTCATTCTCTTCGGTCTGGTCGGGGTGATTTATCTCTGGCGCCACAAAAAATTCGACCTCCTTGTTCCCTTCCTTATTGTCTTGCCTTCTTTTGTATATATCGTTTATCCCAGCATCTCCTCGGACCATCCATGGATGCTGCGACGTTTTGTTTTTTCCATTCTTCCAGTGAGCATTCTCTATACTATATGGTTTTTTGACTGGTTTTTTAAAAAAAGAGTCTATTTCTATCTCTTTTCCGCCATCCTACTGGTCACCAATCTACTGGTTTTCCTGCCCTATCTCGCAGTCTCGCCGAATAAAAATCTTCTGGGCGAAGTGGAAAAAATCAGCCGCAACTTCAAAAGCTCCGATCTGATTTTGGTGGACCGGGACGCCACTGGCGACGGCTGGTCCATGATGACCGACCCCATGCATTCGCAATTCGGCCTGCAAGCGGTGTACTTTTTCAATCCTCAAGACCTGGACAAAATTAATAAAAAGAAATTCACCGGCATCTATTTCATCATTCCCGACAATAAACTAGACTTCTATCAAAAATCTGGTCTCTTCAAGAGAATCGCTCCCATCAAGGACTATTCTTTTTCCTCCAAGGTCCTAGATGTCAAACTTGCCAACAAGGCCACACTCTATGCCAACCCTATCCAACTCCCTGAGGAAAAAGAAATTATAGTTACTGGAAAAATTTACCAATTAAAATATTAGTTAAAACTATATGTATTTTGATCTCACTCCCGAAATAACTTTAGATGAAAAAAAATTGCACCTCTATCGCAATTTGCGACCATGGTTATATATTTTTTCTTTTCTGCTCGCCTTCTATCTGACCTTCCGCATCCTCTTTCCTTCTCTTTTCTTTGAATTTTCTTTCAACAATCCCAAGGCCAAAAGCAACACTGTGACTAACCCGCGCAAAGAAGATGCTTCCCCTCTAGAAAAAGGTCTATTATCAGCTAAAAAAAATGTCTTTTTCAACACCTCTCTCATAGGCTCCTATTCCACCGCGCTAGTTTCTTTTTCCCTGGACAAAAAATCTGCACCCTTCTCTGCGCCAGAAGTGAATGTACAAAAATCCTACGCCGCATTTCTCTATCCAGACGGAGAGACTATGGGCTTTCGCAATGGAACCTTGTTGCAAAATAAAAATAACTACTATCTAGTCTCTCATAATAAGCTAAGAAAATTCGCTGACCCAGCTGTCGTTGATGCCTTGGGATTTTCCAAGAATGGATTTGTCGCAGCGGAAGATGATGAGTTGAGCTATAATTCTCCGGGACAAGACATCACCAAGGGAACCGGCTATCCGGAAGACACCCTTTTTCATATCCAAGACGATTATTATGCACTGCAAAACAATACCCTGAAAAAGTTTGTCAGCGATGCCGCCTTTTTCACCTACTATAAAAAAAATCAAGCCATTGAAAAGCCAGCCACTTTTCTCGGACAATACGCCATCACTGATGAGACCCTTGGGTTTGCAGAAGGTTCTTTGCTTTCTTATGCCGACACTATCTATATCATCAATGGAACAAGCATTTTTCCCATTGACAGCCCCATCACCTTCACCGGCAAAGGACTTGATTGGAATGATGTTATCCCCGTCAGTGCCGATGAAATAGCTCTCTATAAAAAAGAAAGTCTTTTTACTATCGCCAATAGCCATCCCAATGGCACAATTTTCACTACCATTGAAGATCAGCGCCACTATTTAATTCAAGACCAAACAAAGCATCTTCTCGCCGGACCGGACATCCTAGCGTCCTGGATCAACACCACTCCCATTCCGGTTTCCCAAAAAAGCCTAGCTATCACAAGCAGTTGCCAGCCCCAAAAAGCCCTATTTAAACTCAATACTTTTGAATGCGTTATTCCCATCACCGCTATGCAAGCTCTCATAGGCAGTGATTATATCTTTTCCTTAAAGCCAGACACCAAAAATATCTTGGACTCCATTCATGTTGAATTTAAAAAAGATATTGGCATGAGCAATCTCCGCTTTACGTTAAGCGAATTAATTAACCGCATAAAAAATAACTATGCTCGATAAAATAACATTGAAAAATACCTTTCAAGCCTATTCCCCTATCCTCTACAAGCTGTCTGGCGATAGCTTGCTCATCTTGTTATTCTTCTTTGTGATGGCGCTCATCGCTGAAGGATTGCTCCCTGGCATCATTTCCAATCGCATCGGACTATACGCCATCGTAATGCTGCTTTGCGCCAATCTTTTTTTCACCATCACTCTAGCCAACCAACTAGCTCCGTCAGAAAAAAATATCCCCCACCAGAAAATTATCGGAGGAATATTGGCTATATTGGCACTCCTGATCTTCAACGCGCTACTGAGCCTGTCACTGCTTCTTAATCTCTTCCTCCTCCTGCTATCCGGCGCCACCATCTACTATATTATCCGAGTGCTTCAAGAGGAAAAATAAGCCAAATCGCTCTTAAATCATAATCGCCCCGCCCTCTAGACAAAGTCTCTTTTTGGAGATAAAATGAGATTACATTATGGAAAAATTAAAAAGAACTATTTTCTTTTGGACATTGGTGCTAATTTTTATTATCGTCGCCCCAACAGTGGTGATGTATGCCAAGGGCTACCGCTTCGATTTCAGTCGAGGGGTTTTTGTGCATAGCGGCACCATTTCCATCAAATCCAATCCGCAAGATATCCAGGTCAGCATCAATGGCCAAGTCGAAGACGCCAAGACACTCAACCGCATCAATAATTCCTATAACATCAGCGGCCTCTTGCCAAATAATTACGCCATCTCCGCCAGTGCCGAAGGCTATCAAACTTGGAGCAAAAAAACTGATGTGCACAGCGGGCTAGCCAGTGAATTTTGGAATGTGATTTTAACCAGAAACAACTATCCCCGCGCAGACTATGCCACAGAAGGTATTGAAAAATTTTTCATCTCTCCCAAGAGCAGTCTATTGATCTACACTAAAAATTCCCAGCAAAATTTGACCACGACTATCTTCGACATCAAAAACAAAGCTCTTGTCAGCAGCTTCACTTTCACGGGCTGGAAACTCATCCCGGATACCCGCCGAGAAAATATTGAATGGTCACCGCAAGAAGACTACATCTCTGTGCCGGTGGAAAAACTATCTGAGGAATCCGTGCCGGCCAAACAAAAGATGAGCTCCCAGCAAGAAAGCGGACCGCAATATGCCTATTTTATTATCGACACTGCCAAGAAAACTTTTTTTAATCTCAATGAACTCCTGAAAAACAACGACATTAATTATGTACGGTGGGATCCCAGAGACAAGAACTATCTCTTCTATCTCAGTGGCGACGTTCTCTATCGGGCCAATATCAACAACATCAATGACCTGACTGCCATCGCTCAGGACATCTCCAGTTTTGATCTCTCTAAAACCAACGTCTACTATTCGCAAATGCCTAACGAACTGGTATACAAAGCAGAATTCAATGGCCTAGGCAACCGTGTGCAACTGACCAGTGATTTCCCAGAAGACATCACCCGCAACTTCCGCCTCATCGCCTATGATGACAATCGCATCGCTTTTCTCACTCAAAACAAAACCTTATATATTTTCAACTCCGGAGAACTTGATACCTATTTCAAAAAACTAGGCACAGACATTGAAGGCATTCAATTTTCTGATGATGGGAAAAAACTCCTCTATTGGACCAAAAATCAAATCTCCACCTACTATCTGCGCAACTGGAATGTCGAGCCCTTGCGCACCGAAAACACCACTGAAGACATCGCTCGCTATGCTGACGAGATCAAAAATGTCCAATGGTTCAAGGATTATGAGCATGTCATTTTCTCACTGGGCAACCAAATGAAATTCATTGAATTGGATCCGCGTGATCACCGCAATTGCATGGACCTGCCACAAACCACCCTCGCCAATCCTATTGCCGGATACAATCTCTATTTGGAAAAATTATTTTTCATCGACACGAATAATACTACTAACAATCTCTATTCTATTAATTTTCCAGAAACTCTGCCTTTCCTAGGAGTCTTCAATCAGAACCAACCCGCTACGCAATAATAGCGACGCACCATCTTAAAAAGAACTTTTTCTAACGTTCTTTTTTTTAATTTTCCCACATAAAAGGCGCTTCGATTTTAATCGAAGCGCCTGGTGAAAATTAGCTGTTCTGCAGTTCCCACTCTCGCTTCAGAAGACCAAATATGACGATATCGTGATATTGACCTCTCTTATAGGCCCCTTCGCGTACCAAACCATCTTGCTTGAAGCCAATTTTGCGATGCATGCCAATGCTCTTTTCATTGAAGGCATAGGCGCGAGAAGATATGCGATGCATATTCAATTCATCGAATCCATAGGCAATAATCAATTTGGCCGCCTCAGTGCCATAACCATGACTCCAATAATCCTTCTCCCCGATAGCGATACCGAATTCGGCATCCCTGTTTTTCCAATCAATGCCATGCAGACCGCAAGTGCCGATAGGAATGCTTTTTTCGCTATCCATCACTTCGATGACAAAAACAATATCTGTGCTTTTACGCGTGGTGCTCAGCCCTTCTAACCATTTTTCTTCCCCGATTTCTGTCATCGGCAGATACATGGAAAGATTACAAATAATTTCAGTGTCGTTAAACCACCGCAACATATTTGCCAAATAAGCTTTTGTTACGACTCTCAGTATGATTCTTTCACCTTGTAACATAATATCCTCCCTACACCTAACTGTGGACGATTCCCTTTCCTCGAATGAGGCCTTCAAAAAGACTGCTTGTTTCAATTATTAAAGTACTTTTCCAGATATAAAAAAGCTCGGCTTTTTATCTAGCCGAGATGGTTTTTTGTCGCATGCAGTTTTATCCTGAGATTATGGCATCTCGCATCTAAAACTATTTAAATTCACAAAAACCGCCTGGGCCAGATAAGCAACCATTAAGGTTGCTTTGCAATCGAAGATCACTGGAGAATTAGCTCCAGCTTGCCTTAGATTCATTCGGTTTTCGTGATATCTTTGCATATTTTTTACTTTACATCTACTTTTTATCATAAACTCCTATTTTTGTCAAATTTACGAACAACCAAAAAAGCCCTCACGGACTTTTTTGATTGGGCTATTTTGGAAAATTAAATCATTAAAAAGTTTAACCTTAATTTTAAATTCAAAATTAGAAATTAGAAATTCCCGGCCCTATTCCCACTTCGTCAATAGTTACTCAAAAGCTATTACCTGTCTTTTTTGATAATAATCACTGCTTCAGCTAATAGATTTTGGAAGTCTTTATTTTTTGACCAAACATCTCTAAGCGCCTCCCTCAACTCAGCGTGCTCGGGATAGCCATTGTCTTGAGATAATATAATACCCCCAAATTCCGGTTCATTCAACAGAAACGTCAACGCCTCCTTTAGGTCCTCGATTTGCTCATCTGCCAATCCATTCTTTTCTAAATAATCCCGATAATAATACAAAAATTGCAGATGCATGATTTCATGGCAGATTGTAGTAATGGAAAAAGGGACACTATGCCACATTGAAACCATAAACCAACCCTCTTTTTCATCATAGGGACACATGAGTCCGGTAGTGAAATAACAATCAAATCCTTCTTGAAAAATAGGTTTCTGCATAATGTCCGCCAAAATTTCAAAATATTTTTCTTCCACCAATCCCCAAGACTCCTCCAGAGCTCGCATCTCAGCACGCATCACCCGATTCTTATATTCTGTTTTCACATTTTTTTTGATATATTCCGCTACAATTGCTTGCGCCTGAGCAAAGCCGGCTTTTTCGATTTGCACTAGCAGCTCATCCGGGATTTGCGCAATTTGATCGCGCCAATTCAAGCCCCAGACATTTCTGTCTTTGGCAATCACTACCCAGCTCCACGCATCTTTTTCTAAATTGTAATCAAATGTAACTTTAACCATAAACTAATTATACTAAAAAAATAGGGAGTAATCAAATATAAACTTGATTACTCCCCTATTAAAAACTACTTCGTCTGCTCATACAGATCCCAAATTAACCAATTCAGGGTTTCTTTCGCATGAATGCAAAAATTATCATCAATATCCCAGATACTACCGTTATTCATTTCCGCATTATGAGGACATCCACCACCGCAAATAGTCAACGCCTCACAATTATGACATTTAGGCATATTGATAGGAGAACGCTTACTCCATTCTTTCCAGAACGGATGTTCAAATGGATCAAAATCAGGATCAGGATTAACAAAAAACTCTTCTGTGCCACTATAAGCATGACACACTCCAATTTTTCCATTCGGGAGAATCACTACCTGCTTACCGCATCCACAACAATCACGATCATAAATAGTTCCATCCACAAAAGCTTTCACCTTGCGCATCATTCGCGCTTCGTAGATACCGCGTTCTCGTGCAATCTCAAAGCACTCAATCATTGCATGCGCCACTCTATTAGGATAGCCTGAGTCATTGATTTTATATTGATGACTATTCAACAATGGATTGAAACCAACATTACTTATTCCAACATCATCCAGAAACCAATTAAAAATCTGTGGCAATTTATCTACATTGGCCTCACTGACAGTGCAGGATATACATGCTTTGGCACCAACCTCCTTCAGAATAGATATTCCTCGCACAACATCATCGAATGTTCCGCTACTTTTTCCAAGCCAAACTCGGCAAGCATCATGAACTGATTGATATCCATCCAATGAAACATCCACTTCTATATTATGTTTTGCACAAAACGAAGCGATTTCATGGTTAATCAAAGAACCATTTGTATTAACATTCATCGTCAGATTTTGTGGCAATGCTCCAGACCGCTTAAGAGCAGCCACCTCCTCAACTGCAACAAAAAAGATGTCAGCATTAATAAATGGCTCACCTCCGTAAAAAACAATGCTTGGCTCATATGGATGAAAATCGGTGTATTCGCAAGCCTTTTTTAAAAAACCTGCAAATTGCCTCACCGAGGCTATGGCCATATCCTTCGTCATATTTATTGCTTTTTCCTTTGGACCATCATAAGAGCCCTCAAAAAAACAATAAGTACAACCAAAGTTGCAGTTGTTCGTTAAGAGCAGATAGAGCGTGTCGATAGAGGGATGTTGAAGAATCGATTCTTGCAGTGATTTAAGACTCTCATCCTCATTCATATCAATCGCTACTACGAGATTTTTTTGAACCAAGTATTTTATCGCTTCATTATCAACATCGACGGAAGATGCTTGAGATAAGTAATTACGCATATCAATAAGATTTGCGCTAGTGACAAAGACTACTTCCCGGGACAAAGCATGAAAAATTGCAGTAATCCCATTTTTTTCGAAAAAGTGTACAAATTTAGAAAACTTAAGAGCATTCTTCATTTTATCTCTCCTTTTAAACACCTAAAGAATAAGGGAATGCACATTATTCTGTGCATTCCCTTCGGCTTACCTAGAAAATCCTAGGTTGTTACTTTGATCACACCAGTCTTACTGCAGCCATTGCCACCGCCAGAACAAGATGAACAAGCTCCACATTTGAGATTCATGGCAACCTTTGATTCAAGCTTGCCAAGAACTTTCCGATAATGTTCGTCCCTCGGGATAATCAACATTCTTTCCACCTCCATTTAATTCTTAATGAACATCCAATAACTAACACCATTGATAGCTATTATCCGCATATTAGCAATACGCCATCACATTGTCAAATAAAAAAAAGCCCTCACGGACTTTTTTGATTGGGCTATTTTAGAAAATTAAATCATTAAAAAGTTTAACCTTAATTTTAAATTCAAAATTAGAAATTAGAAATTCCCGGCCCTATTCCCACTTCGCTAACAGTTCTGGCGATTGGACCAGGGGGATTTCAATGATGAAGCGCGAACCATGATCTTGACCATCGGATTCCGCCCAGATTTTGCCGCCATTGGACTCAATCATGTTGCGACCCACATAGAGTCCCAGGCCGGTGCCGCCGGTGTTGAGGCGGGAAATGTCTTTGCCACGTGAAAATTTAGCAAACAAATAGGGCAATTCTGTAGCCGGCACGCCGATGCCGGTGTCCGCCACGGTGATACGAGCTGCGTCACCCACCTGTTGCAAGCGCAATGTCACGCCGCCATGGCCATGCAAAGTATATTTGAGCGCGTTGTCTACCAAATTAGAGATCACTTCGCGCACTTTCACCCCATCAATAGTCACTTCCGGCACAGGAGTTTCCGGCGGCGTATATTCCAAATATAGGTCATTATCCTTGGCTCGCAAGGCAAAAGTATCCAACACTTCTCCACAAATTTTTTCCAAATCCCATTGGTCGAATTTGAATTCCATGCGGCCAGATTCGATGCGGGAGATGTTGAGCAAATCCTCCACCAAAGTGATCAAGCGTTCGTTGCTGATATAGATCTTGTTCAGCACTTCCACGTGCTTTTCTCCCACCGGGCCATAGGAACCTTCCAAGAGCAGAGACAAGAAGCCCTTGATGGCAGTGAGGGGGGTGCGCAACTGATGGGAAGCGATGGAGATAAACTCTGATTTGGCATTGTCCAAGGTGCGCAACTGATCATTGGACTGCGCCAAGCGGTCGGCCATCATCTGCAATTCATCCTTTCTCTCAACCAATTCCGCGCTGGAAATTTCCAAAGCCTCGCGCAACGCCACTTCCTTTTTCACCGAACGAATCAAATTCCAGCCCATGATGGCAGTCAAAAGCAAGGTGATGCCGGTCAATACTTGATTAGTGGTGGTTCGCACGAAAGCGAACATCGAAGCGATGAGAATGACCTGCGCCACAATCAAAGCCTGCGTTCCAATAAGCTTAATATTGAACGCTTTAAATTTAACTATCATATATGCCAATATGCCAATAAAAACAGGCATTCCAAATAATCCATATTGAGTCATCTTCCAATCAAGAGTGATACTGCCGAATACATTTGTCCAAGAAAAAGAAAGTAAAAAAAATAAAATTCCAGCACCAATCAATAAAATTTGTTTTTTGAAATATATATCTCTTTCTTTTATGTATTTATAAATTATATAGGAAAGTAATACTATTGCAATAAACATCTCTACTAAATAACCTAATTTAAAAATTGAACCCTCGATAGACTCACAACTATCAATATTAAATATTGGGATATTAATATTTGTATATGTTAAACCTAAAAAAATAGAAACTATCATTGCATACAATATATTTAAAAAAACACTTGCCTTATTCTTATTTATATAAGCATATGCAAAATAAAAACTGCTAGTAAATATGATTATTTCTAACATAGGAAAAAAAGACCACACAGCTGTTATTATTGCAGAGTTGTTACTTGTCCAAGTGATTAAGCTAAACAATGTCCATATAAAAATACTAAAGGAAATAATAAAGAATAGTATACTAGTTAAACTCCTATTCCTTGATATAATAAAAAATCCAAAAAACAAAGACACTATTGCTGTAGGGATATGCGAATAGTAAATCATATCAGGAGCAGTAACGCAGCCACCTTGAACATTTGTTATTAAATTATATAACATAATTTTATTATTATTTTTATATATTTATCTTTTTTTGTAGATAATGTTGGAAATATCCATTATATTTTTTTTGTAATTGTGGTATTTTCCAATCATTTTCAGTAATTACGCCTCTGCAATTATCTTTTTTACATAAACATTTCATCTCATATGCTTTCACCCCTCTTGATTTATGCAGAACCATAGCGTAATCAAAGACCACCTCTTCTCCTGCTTCAATATTCCGCATAGCAACCAAAAAAATTTGGCCACCAAATCCAGCATTAGGATCACAACTATGATTAAAAAAATCCGTATCAAATATCTCCTCTTCCTTAATTATCCCTAAAACAAAATTTTCATGTATTTGGAGAGCGTAATCATTCATGTATTCAGGCAAATCATCTTCCTCTCTCACATCCATCACATATCCACCGAATATTGCCAACAATTCATCTTTTTTTATATCAGAAAGAGCAAAAACCCCCTTACCACATTCAGCAATATCCCTCACCTCTAAACTAGAGTTAATCCAGGAAAAATCTTTTTTATTATTATTTTGGGAAACTTTTTTCATAAATTTTCTACTATTTCTAAAAGAAATGCTACCTGAATATATTTTACCATATTCTTAAGATAAAACCAATTTAACAACAAAGATTTAAAATAAAAATAAGGCGTGGAATTGCAGATGCAACCCACGCCCATAGAGCGCTAAACTCTATATAGCCCTTATGGCTTCGAATACAGATTCGTATCCATAGCTATACAGCCATGCCCAGAACAAACCCTGGATGGCAGCTAAGAAAACTAACACCAGGGTCATTCCACCGAAACCACCGATTTCCTTTTTAAAGAAGATCGGCACTTGTTCTGGACCATCCCAGATAGTGGCTTTTGCGTTGAGAACTACCATACCGAGATACCCAACTATTTTTGATTCCCTGTGGATAACATCGATTGCTCGACGATATCCGTTGCCAAAGGTTACGTCCTTGCCGGTTCTAAGGCTATAGATCATAAACCCCCAAGCGACCAGAAAATCATAAACAGCTGTAGCCATGACTACTTCGATGAAATCTCTCTTGAAGTAGTTGAGGACTGCTACCACTCCCATACAGGCAAATACTGCCCAATAGTCCATGGCAACATACCAAGCTCTTTGGCGAAGGGTCATTCTGACACTCGCAGCCATTTCTTCATGACTATCATCCTCGACAATCTGGAAGAATTCTCTCGTGGCTTCCTTGATTACCCCCACCACTCTTGTATGACCAAAGACTTCTAGCATCCAAACCGTAAAACAAACAAGCACACAAAAACAACTAACAGGCATCACCGAAGAAATAACCACTCTCGTGACCAGATCATCAACTTGAAACATGTTTTTTGAAGCTGTGAATACCTGCGCTCCCATCACGATTAAATAGAACAGTGACAAGATTTTATTTTCCCAAATCTCCTCAAACAACCGCACAGAAGTTCTCCAGACCATCTTCCTACCCCCTATATGTTGTATTCACTTTTTAAGTTACTCGTTTGATACATCAAAATGATCCTATATCACTTTGATTTACTATTCTAGCACAAAAAACACTTTTTGTCAAACAAAAAAATGTAAGCGTTACTTTTCACTGTCCTATGCCATCAAAAAAAGGCCTCTATTGGCCCTTTTTTGCTATTTATCATATCACCCGATACTACCTGCTAAATATATTTACTTAAGCCAACCCCATTTTTTGAGCTTGGCAAAATCTTCCTGTATGAATTTTTCCCCAATATCCGTTCGATAGAACATTTTGGGAATGATAATTTTGTTAATAAGGTTATATGTTTTTTCTCTGGCCTCCTCCACTGTATCCCCCATGCCTGTCACATGCATGATAAACCCGCTATCACTGGCGATATAGAAAATATCTCTGCCATCTTCTTTTTTCAAAGAAACCTCTTCAAAATGAATGTGATCAAAATCCTCTTCCGTCACGCCATCAAAAATAATTTCTACCCCCAGTGAGGAATATTCCTTTGAAGTTATGGCATAGGGAAACGGCGGAGTGGCCACCAACACCACGATGCCATAGCCTTTTTTATATTGCAAATCATAGGTCTGACCATCCGCCACCGCCTTCAAAAATTCTCCCCACGGAGACAAATGCAATTCACTTTGTAGTTGCAAAGCCGGAAAACCAAAACGCGCTGTGAATTCCAACGGAAAAGCCCCGTCTTCATTGACAATGCAATTCACTTCCACATCTCCGCGAAAATCACCCGCAATCAAAATCGGTTTTAATTTTGCCAAAATATCGGTGAAAAATCGATTTTTTTCATCCGCATCATACCACATCAAAGTTCCCATTTCATAGGTCTGTGGCCCCAGATTTCCATTACAAAGATTCTTGTGCTCCAAATTCATTTCAATCGGACCCACCCAGTCCGTACCGTTGAAATATCTTCCCACACCAATCTCCACGCCGGAAATTTTCTTTTGCAAATCAATTGAATCTGACTCGCTCTTTTTGCTTTTTACATATCTTCTCAGCACATCCTCCACATCCTTGCCATTCTCGCATTGACCCACATAACTGAAAGCTTTGTCGCCATGGCCATTTTGCTTGATGACCCAAGGACCTTTGTTTTTTTGCACAAAAGCAATGGCCTCTTCGCCATTGCTAAAATTTATCAATGGAGCGATTTGCGCCCCACACGCAGAAAGAACCTCCTGCCCGAATTGCCTTCCATCCTCAAGCTTGTCGCCAAAATCACTGCCACCGATTACGGAATAGCCTTTTTTTCGCAATTCATCCTGAATCTTGCCATAACCCGTGGTGTCGAAAATAAACAAACCTTCTTTTCCCACCCAATCAATCTCCTTTTCCCAATTATCCGTTTTCTCAATCATCTGATCTAGGTTATTGCGTTGATCATCATTCAAAGCAAAAAGACGGACATCGTGTCCCTCTTTTTTCAAACGCAAAGACATCGGAGCAATGGACAGGTCATTTGAAATACAAAGTATATTCATAAAATTTATTTCTTGTTTACCATTAAAACTACAAGGCGATCTATGCTATTCTTTTTCACCAAATAGGAATGAATCATCCTCTCCATAGCTGGGAATCATAATGTCCGACCTTTCTACGTTCTTGAATTCTTTTTCAGTCAATCCTTGCAAAATTTTTGAACCATCGACATATTTTTCTTCAACCTTGGAGTCTCCGGCCTGCAGAGCCATCCATCCGCCACTTTTCAAAGCTTTTTTTGAAAGATTCAGCACCTTGGTAAAAAATTCTTCAAATTCCGCTCGTTGATCTTCTGTGATTGGCTCTCCGGTGAAATCACACACAATCCCATCAAAACTTTCTTCCACCCCCGCACGCTCCAAATAGGCGAAGGCATCGCCAATAATAAGCTCCAACCTTCGATCATTAAAAACTTTTTGATCGAGATATTTTTTGCAACCCACAATGACTTCCATATCAATCTCCACCATCCTCACCGTCACGTTGGGATTCGACTTGAGAGCCAATTCTGCCACATAGCCATCTCCGCCTCCAAGCACAAGAATGTTCCGGTCCGTGTCTTTCATTTTTTTTAGAATTTCCTGATCATAGAGATGATGATCTTTTTCTGCAGTTTGCATAATGCCATCGATTATCATACATCGTCCAAATTCTTGTGTATCCACAAAGGTGATTTCTTGAAAATCTGATTTCACATGATGCAATATTTCTTTGATTTCAATTTTCAACTCTCCGCCAGAAAATCTATTAGGAAGACCTATGTATTTTTTCTGACCATCAAAAGCAGGATCTGCAGATATGCTCACTTGCTCATTTTTATGCATTGTTTTTCATTTAACAATTTAATCCGCAAAGACAAATTTATTTCTTTTCCGCAAACAAGAAAGCATAGGTTTCCCCATAGCTCGGAATAAAAATATCAGTTCTGGTCACATTAAATACTTTTTTCTCCAAGATACCCTGTATAATATCTGACCCATCAATGAATCCTTTCATTGCGCATGACGCACCACCCCGGATGCTTATCCAGCCTGCTTGTTTGATTTTTTTCTCTGAGAAAGTAATCATTTCTTCAAAAAATTTCCTAAAATCATTTTCCTCTTTTTTCGTTCCAATCGGAGTATCAGTGAGATCGCAAACTATTCCATCATAGACATTGTCGGTATGTTTCAGAAAGTGCACCGCATCTCCAATGGAAAGGTTGACATTTTCATTAGCAAAAATATCTTGGTCTAGAAATTTTTGAGCATATCTCACCACCTCCACATCCAAATCAACTATATCCACTTTCAATTCAGGATGCTCCTGCATAGCTCGTTGAGCGACATAGCCATCTCCTCCGCCTAAAATCAAAATTTGCTTGTCAGTTTTTCGCATTCTTTTCAGCAATTCTTTATCATAGAGGTTGTGATCAACTTCTGATGAACGCAAAACTCCATCAATAATCAAACATCTTCCATATTCCTTGGTCTTGGCTACCACTATTTTTTGAAAATCTGATTGTGTTTCATGCAGAATCTCCTCAATTTCAAGTTTCATAGGCTTGCCACTGCAAGAAATGGGCAAGTTCAAAAATTGATATCCCCGATTAATTTTCTCCGTGTTCACATGATCACAAGAAACCAATGCTTTTAATTTTTCAAAAGCAGCCCTGGTCTCTTCTTCGCTGGCGCAAGTGAAAATATCGCAAGCCGCATAGCCCTTGTCCGGCCAAGTGTGCACGGAAATGTGCGAAGAGGACAGCAACAGAAAACCTGTCACGCCCTGGGGTTCAAATTTATAAAAATATTCGTGCAAAACTTCCATGGAAGTCCCTTCCACTGATTCAGGCAGAACTTTTTTCCAAAAATCCACCGAATCAATTTGCGCCGCATCGCAACCAAAAAATTCAATCAGATAGTGAATGCCGTTAGGAGTAGAGTTTTTCATAAAAAATATTTTTTATTTATCCTCCTTATATACTACCAAAAAATTCAACATATTACAAAGCAAGCAATCAATCAGTCATCTCTTATCAGACACGGCCTGTTCAATTATTCAATCAAAATAATCCTATATCACTTTGATTTTCTATTCTAGCACAAAAAACACTTTTTGTCAAACAAAAATCGTACCCCTCCTCTTCCTCTCCGGCCAACAAAAAAAGGCTTTTTCGAAGCCTTTTTTCTTTTCAGATAAAGCTATCCGAGTACATCCTTAAGCACAACCTTTATACGCTAGTGTGTTGCAATTCATGCAATTTCTTGTAGACCCCCCCATGAGCCATCAGCTCCTCGTGATCTCCCCGCTCCACAATCCGACCATTTTCCAACACCAAAATCAAATCGGCTTTGCGAATCGTGCTCAAGCGATGCGCAATCACAAAAGTCGTTTTGCCTTGCATGATTTCTTCCATGGCACTTTGCACATATTTTTCCGATTGGCTATCCAAAGCACTAGTCGCTTCATCCAGGATGAGAATCTTGGGATCACGCAAAATCGCCCGGGCAATGGTTAGACGCTGTCTTTGTCCGACTGACAGTCTAGACCCTCGATCGCCCACTAAAGTATTATATTGCTTCGGCAACTTATGCACAAACTCATGACAATGCGCTTTTTTAGCCACCGCCAAAATATCCTCCGTTCGCAGAGTGCGTGACGCAGAATAAGCGATATTTTTCCTGATCGTGTCATGAAACAATCCATTTTCCTGCGAAACAATGCCGATATGCTCTCGCAAATCATGCAAATTGATGTTTTGGATATCCATCCCATCCAGCAGAATCCTTCCGGAGGATGGAGCGATAAAACGCGGCAACAAATCTAGCAGCGTGGTTTTTCCTTGTCCGCTTTTTCCCACAATCGCCACCACCTGTCCCGGGTGCGCGGTGAAATTAATATCTCTTAGCACTTCATGCGTACCATAAGAAAAAGAGACATGTTCAAACTGTATTTTCCCCACGCAAGATTTCAAGGCGTGCGCCTCCTTATCATCATAATTTTCTTCCTGTGACTGATAGATATCTTCCGCTCGACCGATTACCACCAGACCTTCTTGCAATTCTTTGTAGTTGCTGCCCAAAGTTTGGATGGAAGCGGAAGCCATGTTGATATAGGCCAACAGCATTATGAATTCTCCGATGGTGATTTTTCCCACCGAAACGAAATAGAGTCCCGACAAAAACAACCCGAGAAATCCAGTCGAAAAAACCACATGCTGCCATAATTGCAAATTCATCCACAGCCGCGTGTAGCGATCCACATAATGATAGATGATGTCATATTTTTTCAGCGCACTACGATATTCAGTTTCTTCGGCATTGTTAGCTTTGATAGCCATCACGTTCGGAGTGCGTTCAAAGGCGTCCCCATACACGTCTTCATAGCGCGCACTGATAGCATCACTCTGCGTGATAATAGGCTGGATTTTGCGCAAGGTGATGAAAATAAAAATCAAAATGAACAATCCATAGATCAAGGCTAATTCCCATTTAATCCAAGCAATCACCCCAAACGCCAGGATGGAAGTAAAGATGTGCGGTGCACTTTGTAAAAGCCCTTCATTGATGACTTTATCCATATAATCATCAGCGCGGTCAAATCTTTCCAGCAACTCTACTGTCTTATGATTCTTATGAAAAGCCAGTGGCAAACGAATGAGATGTCGCACATACTTAGCAAACATACCCACTCCCACCCGATAGCCAATCAGCACCCCGCGATGGATGCGCGCCCGCATACACCATTCACTAATCAAGCTCAAAACAAACCACAGCCCAATCAGTTCAATCACGTCCCAGGAAAAGGATTTATTAGTCACCACTCGGTCAATAGCCTTGCCATAGAACAATGGCAAAATCAACTGAATGCCATTTTCCACAATCACAAAAACTGCTGCTATTCCCAGTGCTTTCTTTTGCGGCAATAAATACTTAATAATAATTCCCAAATAGTTCCTGGTGTTTTTCATAGTCACTTTTATTATTTTTTACCTCCCCCTAGCTTCTTTATGTTTATTGTAACATTTTTACGTTAAAAAAAATATGCCCTGCCATGACATTATCTAAGCCAGCACTGCCCTCAATCAACAACAATAGGATTTTTTTGTTCAAAAAAAACCGGCGCCCCCGCTTTTCCGGCCAACAAAAAAAGGCTTGGCTGGGAGCCTTCTTATTTCTTGGAACGTTCTTCAGTTGAACCATACATAATCATCATTCTTTTTCGATTGCATTTTCCCCAAAACAACCAAATCACCACAGCATAGAAAGCCATGAGCACAAAATAGAAAATCGGGGTGAGAGCCAGAAAAAACATCCCCCCGAAAATAGCGGACAGAATGGCAAAAGCGAACCATTTGCGGGGCAAGATTTCAAATTCAAACAGATCATATTCCAGCATCGTGAAAAGTATTAGAGACACAAAGAAGAGATTACCTAAAATCAAATAAGGCGCTATTTCAATGTCCCATTTTTCCTTGATATTGAGCAAATCCATTATTTCATAAGCAATGCTCCATAGGATAAACGTCATAATGGCAAAAATCAACACCTTTATTTGTAACTTTATTTTATAATAGGTCATGGTATGGCGATAGGCTCGCAACATAATCACTGAAGCCCAAAGAGCATATGCCAGATCCAGAACCAAACTAGTGATAATCACCCAACCAGATTGATAGGCGCAGGTGCGTGGCTCCACACTCCCAATGCCATAACCACTCACCACCGCAAAAACCGTCACGCCCAGTGGCAGGGCCAAGAGTCCTTTCTTTTGCCAAGTGAGTTGCTTGCCTGCCAAGACGTAGGAAAAATAGAGAAAGAAGAGAAAGAAAAGATCCACTAGATTCGATAAGCGAAAAAAGAGATAGCTGACTTCCACGTCACGCGTCAGCCATTGTGCCAGATCCCCTATAGTCCACAACGCCAGAATCAGCAGAAAATAAAAAGCATTCCGATTAAGGGAGCGCTTGGGATTTTTGCCAAGAATGCTAAAAGCAATGATAAGAGTAATAATAATTACTGTGCTATAGGAATAATATATAAATAGCGGTGTTTCAAATTGACACATATAATATTATATTAAAAAAATATAATTTAGTCTTGCAACATCTCAAATCCATCCAAAAGCACCAAACCAGCCACACCAGCAAAAATCACCTATCACAATTTTCTTTCATCCTACACCTACGCCTCATTCTTGGCAAATTAAACTCGCTAGCCACTCTTTTCATATATCATTACCTAATACAGGGCTCCGCGCATTCTCTTTCTTTTTTCTGCCAACTATTAAAAAGAGCCTGCCGAAAAAATATTATTTTTTCGGCAGGCTCGGCTAACATGGCTTATATGCCTGAAGCAGTTGAAAACTTGATTTCGAACTCATCCCAAGAATAGAAGCCTCGCATACCCAGTGGCCACAACAGCATGGTAATGGGGGTTTTTATATCCTTCAGATACTCAATATCTACCTCCTGCGGCAAAGCTGTTCTGGCGCTTCTCTTTCCTCCACAAGAGTTGATGATTAATTGTAAGAAAACATCCATGATTATACGTTCTTCAGCATAGATACTTCTATCTAGCTCATCCCTGAGCTTAATCACTCTTATTTCCGCATCATTCCAATGTGCCTTATGCAAAGCCGGATGGGGACAATCCATAGGCACCACTCTTTTTTCATAGACTGACTTTTCCCCGAATTGTTCATTATACATGTCCCTACATCGATATAATTCTTTATCTTTAATCTCAAATTTGGAACAGCCTGTTGTGAGACAGACATCCGGACATCTCATGTGCCTACCTCCCTTATGTTTTGTTTAAGAGTTGTTGTATATCTTTTTTTAAATAACCATATTATAGACTACACGCCTATCGCCAATTTGTCAATCTGCGCCAAAATGCCTGAAAAAATCACCTCATCATCCTTGACAAACTCATTTCCGCCTGCTATAATTACTTTTTATGTTAATACTATACGAATTTCTTTCGAGGTTTCGTGACAAACATCACAACACCTAAGTTGCGACATAAATTTTTAATTATTTATGTTTCAACATAATGTACAACCAAAGAACGAGCCGAGGACCGGCGCGCAATAATTCACGCAGTGGAGCCACTTCTTTCGGCTCCGGCGCTCGAGGAACCCGTCCAGCCGGACGTCGCAACCCTCAAGCAGGATCAGCTAAAAAAGGCCGGTTTACCGGAGCCTACATCGATCCCAAGATGTTTATCAATAAAGCTGTCGCACCCAAACCAGTCGAAGAAAAAGTGCATGTGGTAAAAGCCCTTTTCGCTGATTTAGCTATCAACGACCAATTGAAGCAAGCTATCATTAAAAGAGGCTACGAGCATCCTACTGATATTCAAGCCAAGACTATTCCCCACATTCTGGAGGGCAAAGACGTGATTGGTCTAGCCAACACCGGCACCGGCAAGACCGGCGCTTTCCTTATTCCCATGATTAACAAAATTATTGCCGATCCCAAACAAAAACTCTTAGTCGTCGTGCCCACCCGAGAACTGGCTATTCAAATCCAAGAAGAATTTGTAGCCCTCGTTCAAGGCTTGCGCTTGCAAGCAGTCGTGGTAGTGGGAGGAGCCAATATTCGTCCGCAAATTCAAAGATTACGCTCTCGACACAATGTCGTCATCGGCACCCCGGGCAGACTGAAAGACTTGATTACCCGGAAGGATTTGAAACTAGAGACTTTCACCAATGTGGTGCTGGACGAAGCTGACCGCATGCTGGATATGGGATTTATTTCCGACGTGAAACTGTTGATGTCACTCTTGGCGAGTCCGAGACAAACTTTGCTTTTTTCCGCCACCCTTTCCCGAGAGATTGAAGCTCTAGTAGCCCAGTTTCAAACTGACCCAGTGCGTATTTCGATTAAAACCCAAGAAACATCAGCGCAAATTGATCAGGATATCGTGCGCGTCGGAAAAGATGATGACAAAATGAATGTGCTGCAAAAACTGCTGGCGCAAACGACTTTTCAAAAAATCCTTATCTTCACTCGCACTAAACGCGGAGCGGAAAAATTATCTAAGCTACTTTTCCAAATGGGCTTCAAAGCGGAATCTATTCATGGGGACAAATCCCATCACCAAAGACAAAGAGCTCTTCTGCAATTCAAAAATGGCCAAGTGGAAATTCTCGTCGCTACTGATGTAGCTGCGCGAGGATTGGATATTCCTAATGTCAGTCATGTGATTAACTTTGACGTACCAGCTAGCTATGAAGACTATATCCACCGTATCGGCCGAACCGGTCGCGCTGGCAAAACTGGAGTAGCACTGACTTTCATTGAATAACAATAACCTATCTCAGAAATGATAAAAGCCCCTTGCTAGTTATAGCGAAGGGGCTTTTTTAGTTTCCTTGAAATAGAAATGATTATTTTACCACTCCAACCATGAAACTAATAGCTTTTTTTTCCTTAGAATAATCTCGCAAACCGACAAATTCCAAACCAAACTGCTTATTGTTTCGTATGTTACGAATAACAGCAGTAACGCTTATTTCTCGCTTAGCCACAATGTCAAATCTGACATCTATCTTGTCCCCTACGCGAAAGGCAGAGACAAGTACGTTTAATGAAATACTCATCCCATCTAAAGTAATATCATCAATAGTAACACTAACTTCCCCATTCCTACTAGGAAGATTACTATATCCAAAAAGATTCACTCTCTTCCGCATCCTTCTCCGCCTGTTTTTAATTTCATTCTTTTCCGCCAAAGTATTCAATTTATTCCTCCCTCTTAAGTATATTTCAATCACAAGATGTGCTATTCACATAACCAACATCCAACTTTTTTTGATTTTAAAAGGACTAACTTCATATTAACCATATTAATATTCCTCATATCTAATCTATCTAAAAAAAACTGCGCAAGAAATTTCATCTTGGAGATAGATATTATCGCGGTGCCATTATAACACACAATTAAAAACCTGTCACGCCTTTTTAGATTATCCGTTATAATAAAAAACTGCTCAAGCAAGCAGTTTTTTTATCCTATAGCAAGAAATGACTACCATCCGCCGCCTCCTCCACCACCACCGCCGCCACCTGATCCACCCGAGCCGCCAGAGCCCGATGGGGCGGATGTATTAGCCGCAATACTGGCTGATAGATTATCCATTTCACTAGCGAAACTATCTGCATCAAAAGCAGCTAGGTTGCCCACATACCAAAGCGGCACATGTTGGGAAAAATATTCCTCTCCATATAACTCTTTCATTTTTTTCACCCACAAGCCGGTAATTCCAAAAACAATGGCGTAGGGCAAAAACTTTTCAAAAATATTTTCTTTTTCATAGAAGGCCGCTCTATCTTTGTCCACCGTTTCCATAAAAAGCTTAAAACCCTTGATTTTCCAATTAGCTTCCGCTCCCGCCACTGTACGCTTGGGCATCACCAAGCCAAATAGAAAAATTATCACACCAGAGAGAATAATTGCCAATGCTAGCCAGCCTGAAACAGCTATTAAACCAGCACCACCCATAAATACGATTGCCCCCACAATACCGAAACTCAAAGCAAAGTTCATCCCAGATTGATAAATTAAATTTTTTTTCAATAAGATATCCACACCTTTCTTTTTCACGTCAGCAATGATTTTGTAGAAGGAATTCCGCAATGAAGACAATTCAATTACATCTCCATCTTCAAATAGCTTATTCAAAATAGCTTTTTGTCCAGAGTTGAGAGCTGCTTCAGCTGATGTATTTCTGCTTCGAGAAAATTCATAGTCCTTGGAATGAAAAAAGAAAAACTTATTATCAATCTCTCGGATAGTCAAAATTTTATTAGTTGCCAAATTGATGATTTCAGCGGTGATAAAATTATTCCTCAGACCGCCATTAGTCATAAGCATGCCCATCTCCAGTGGAGACATTTCCAATGGGGCTTCGTATTCAGCGATAATCGCACGATCCATCTGTGGATCCTTGCCATAGACCAGCCATAAGCGCAAGCAAAAAAAGAGCACTGTCATCGGAATAGCCAGAAAAACATAGCGCGCATACAACTCCCACCAGCTAGGCTGATACGGCACGAAAATATTTTTCGGAAAAGTTACCGCTGTGGTGATGCCTTGTTTTTTGGCTAGAATTCCAGTAGAGTCAAATTCCAAAATATTATCCGCTGTCCATTTATAAGTAGCTAGTGCGCTACCCCTCTCACCCAAAGAACCGGCATACAAATCAACCATACTATTTTCCTTGCGCACCTCGACAGGAAAAATCACTTTCACATGCACTTTGTCCATTTCCAAATCCCAAAAATTACCGGTGAGATTCCAATACCATTCGTCAAATTTATTATTCCAAAAACGAATCGTGTTCGCCACCCTATATTTAATGACATAGATATGCACTCCTTGCACCGTCTCGTTGGCATCGCCGATTTTCCAAGTAACCGTACTATCAGTGCTATTTCTCGATTCGCTATATCCATAAGCCTCTCCATTCTCATCCGTAACGCTCAGTAGTTTGATAGGAGTTTTTATGACCTCTTGCCCCTCCACTCTTATTTCCTCAGGTACAATTCTGAAGATACCATGTTTTCCCACAGCCGTGCCACAATCCGCCGTGATGGTTTCAGTGATATCCAAACTAGAATCCCGGTTAACTATTATTTGCGCATCAAAATTTTGCACATACCAATCTGTTGCATTTTCCCTTGCCAAACATGGATTAGAAAAAGCAAATATTCCTATCAAAAAAATAAGCGAGATAAAAAAATAACTTCTATGGAACATATTTTTAATATTAAGCAATGGAATGATACTTACTATTTAGCTTCTCGATTATCGCACAATTTTTATTAAAAATCAAAAAACTGCCCCAAGTGGGACAGTTTTTGTATATTTTGAAGTAAATTTCGATAATTAACGCTTCGCCCATTGAGATGATTTGCGAGCTTTTTTCTTGCCAGGCTTCTTTCGTTCTACCACTCTGGCATCTCGAGTTAGAAATCCGACGTCTTTTAAAGTCTTTTTAAGAGTCTCATCATACACCACCAAAGCTCTAGCTACGCCTAATTTAGCAGCTTCAGCTTGTCCCATCACTCCGCCACCATTCACTTTCACAGAGATATCAAATTTATCCACTAGCCCAACTAATGCCAAAGGAGCAGTAATAGCCTCAACATGCCTTTCGATAGTGAAATATTCTTTCACATCTTTTCCATTCACCACGATACCCTTTGCTTCTTTCTCTACGGCATAAATTCTTACTTGAGCAATAGAAGTTTTTCTTTTTCCCACTGCATAAAAATATTTTCCGGTAAATTCCACCGCACCTTTAACAGCCTTGGTTTCTTTTTTAACCTCCTTATCCTTAGTCTCTTTTTTCACTTCTTTGACCGCTTTCACTTCTTTGACATCTTTCACTTCTTTCTTGACCACCTTCTTCACTTCCTTTTTTTCCTTAACTTCTTTTACAACTTTAACCTTAGCCTCCTTTGCTGGAGCCTTCTTCTTAGTCTCTTCGGTAGTAGTTTTTTTAATTGCCATATATTATAAGATTTTAAATTCTAAATTTTTAAATTTAAAATAAATTAGTGGGTTACTTCGATCTTATGCTTATGCTGATCATTGGTATAAAGAAGCAATCTGGTCATCATACGATCTCGCAATTTATTTTTGCAAAGCATACCATAAACAGCTCCCTCCACCGCTTTGCGGGAATCCTTAACAATCTGATCTTTCAGCTTAATACTGGTCATTCCGCCTGGATAGCCACTATAATGATTATAGACCTTGCCATCCATCTTATTTCCAGTCACTTGCAGATTATCAGTATTGATTACGACAACATAGTCACCAGCATCAATATTGGGAGTGAAATCAACTTTGTTTTTCCCTCGCAAGATAAGAGCTATTTCAGTAGCCATCCTTCCTAACGCCTGATCCTTGGCATCAAACAAATGATATTTTCTTTGAATTGTTTTCTTTACTTTATTCATAAATTTTACCCACTCACCAATTCTCACTAATTATTTTTTTGAATTGATCTCAGGTCCTTATATTTTTTACGTTATGTCAAATCGACGCGACAACTATTAACTTACAAATTCTATAATAGCCAGTTTTGCAGCATCACCTTGTCTAGGCGCTAATTTTATAATCCGAGTATAACCACTGTCTCGTGTTGAAAACTGTTCCAAAAATTCACCAGTAATCTTCTTCACTGCCATCAAAGGAATTTTCGTCCTTAAATCACGCTTAACTGCCACTAACTTTTCTGCGTCTTTGGATAACTTAGCCCGATTAATAATCCTATCAATCTTGGCTTTCATCTCCTTGGCCTTAGCTTCAGTAGTCTTGATTTTTTCTTCCATAATCAAACTACCTAACATTGTGCGAAACAAAGCCGTGCGCTGATTTCTAACCCTACCTAATTTTCTTCCTTTTTGTAAATGCTTCATGATTGTATAAATCTCTAACTTACACTAATTATTTTTAATTTTTATTCGCGCACATCTTTATCACACTTCGATCTTGTCCTATTTTTCCTGTCGCAAATTAACACCATAATCTCCAATCGCCTTCTTAATCTCCTTCACACCCTTTGCTCCCATGCCATCCAAATCAGTCAATTCCGCTTCAGTCATCTTTACAATAGCACCAACAGTACTAATCTTATTTGCCTCCAAAACATTCAAAGTCCTAGTGGAAAGATTTTTTAGCGTAGTCACTTCTACTTTTTTCGTATCATCTTTCTTCTCCGCCACCACTTCTTTTTCTTTTTCCATTATTACCGGGCCTTCTTCCACCACTACAGCTTCTTTCTTAGCTTCTTTTTCCACTGTCGTGAAAACGGAGAATTGCTCCACCAAAATATCCACCGCTTTAGAAAAAGCTTCTTTGGGTTCAATGCTGCCATCAGTCATGATCTCCAGGGTAATTCTCTCATAATCAGTCTTTTTTCCTACCCGCATATTAGCCACATCATAATTCACTCTTCTGATTGGAGTATAGATAGCGTCTACAGCAATCACACCGATTTCCTTCTCAGTTCGATTTTGCTGCTCTACCGGCACGTAACCGATACCATTACTAATCTCTAATTCCATTTCCAAATCACCTTTAGCTCCAGTAATCGTAGCAATTACAGCATCCTTAGTAATCACTTCGATGCCAGTAGGACATTCAATCATACCCGCAGTCACCACCTTCTCTCCTTTTACTTTCAAAGAAACCTTAGTCGGCTCCTCATTAAAAGATCTAAATCTAACTTGTTTTAAATTTAAAATTATTTGAATAACATCTTCCAATACACCTGGTACAGTAGAAAATTCATGAGTTACACCTTTAATCTTAACGGAGGTAATTGCTGATCCAGGAAGTGAAGACAAAAGCACTCTACGTAGAGCATTGCCTAGAGTAGTTCCGTATCCAGGATAACATCCTTCAATTTCAAACTTGCCTGTTTTTTCATCAAGCATAGTAAGCTTTGGTTTCTGAGGAAGTGTTATTGATTGCATAGTTTTTTTGATTCATCCCTGCAACTGCAAGGATCTATTATTATAAGTTAGGAAAAATACTTATCTTGAGTAATACTCAACAATGATTTGCGTATCGACATTGATACCAATTTCATCTCTTGTTGGAGCGCTGTTCACCTTAGCCTCCATCTTAGCAGTATCGAAACTGATCCAAGAAGGAAAGTCTTTTTTATTCTTAATAACGGCTGCTATATTTTTAAAATAATTCTTTTCTTTTTTAGTCGCGTTAATAGCAATCATGTCTCCCACTTTCACTTCTGCAGAAGGGATAGTCATCTTCTTCCCATTTACACTTATTAAGCCATGGTTAACAATTTGTCTAGCCTGAGCTCGGGAAACAGCAAAGCCTGCTCGATAAACGATAGAATCCAATCGCATCTCCAAGCGAGTCAGCAACAAGTCACCAGTAATACCTTCTTTATGAGAAACTTCATCAAAATGTTTTCGAAATTGTCTCTCTAATACGCCATAAATTCTGCGAATCTTTTGCTTAGCAGAAAGCTGAGTACCATATTCGCTTTGTCCACGAGAAACCTTTTTTCCATGAACTCCAGGCGCATAAGCCCGTTTCACCATCCCGCAATTTCCAGTACTGCAACGATCACCTTTAAGAAACAGCTTTTCGCCTGCTCTTCTACATTTTCGACATTTTGCTTTTGTGTCCCTAGCCATAGTATTAAAAAAATTTGAAATTTAGAATTTAAAATTTGAAATTTAGAATTATTGATTTATATTCTTCTTGGTTTCTTTGGTCGACAACCGTTATGCGGGATAGGAGTAATATCTTTAATCAGCAATAATTCAAAGCCATTATTAGACAAAGCTCGAATAGAAGCCTCTCTTCCACTGCCCACGCCCTTCACGAAAACTTCTAACTCTTGCAAGCCATATTTCTTCACCTTTTCTGAAACGCTAGCCACAACTTGAGTAGCTGCATAGGGAGTGGCCTTTTTAGCACCTTTAAAACCCATCATCCCGGAGGATGCCCATCCCAAAACAGCTCCATTGATATCTGCAATACTCACAATAGTGTTATTGTAAGTGCATTTCACAGTAGCTCTTCCTTTTAGGATTTGTCTCTTGGCTTTCTTAACTTTGCTCTGCTTAGCAACTTCAGGAGTCTTCACCTCTTCCACAGCAGCCTCTTTGGCAATTTCATTTTTCTCCTCCTTAACTTCTTTGGTTGTAACTTTTTCTTCAGTCATGTTTTAATTCTTAGTTCTTATTTCTTAAGCGCATGAGTCCTAATTCGCAGATAGTTAATTACTAACCCCTAGCGATAAAACCACAAAGTTGCATATTCTAAATTTGCTCTAGGTCTTTTCTGTCTTCACTCTACCGCTACCCATTGTCCTTCTAACATTACCACGCACCGTTCGATTATTCGTTTTTGTTCGTTGCCCTCTAACAGGAAGACCTTTTTGATGCCTAGTTCCTCGATAACAACCTACTTCCTTTAATCGTTTGATATTATTTTTAACCGCATGTTTAAGCTCTCCTTCCACTCGTAAATTCTTCTCCACGTATTCTCTAATCTTATTGCCCTGCTCTTCAGAAAGATCCTTTGTCCTGATTTGCTTGGATATATCCAGAGCATCCAGCACCTTAACCGCAAAACTTGGACCAATACCATAAATATAGGTAAGGGAAATTTCTATTCTTTTTTCATCAGGAATATTTACGCCAGCGATTCTTAACATATTTTTAGTAATTAGTTTTTAGTAATTAGTTGTAGCTATACATATCTGGTCTGATTTTTCTACAAGCTGCAAACCATCAACTATAGATTTGGTAAATTAAATTAGCCTTGTCTTTGTTTATGCTTCGGTGTAACACAAATCACAAAAAGAACTCCTTTTCGCTTCACTATCTTACACTTGTCACAAATTTTTTTAACTGATGCTCTTACTTTCATATTATTTTAATCTTTGAATTATTCTGCCCTTAGATAGGTCATAGGGGCTCATCTCAATAAGCACTCTATCGCCAGGGAGAAGTCTAATATAATTAACTCGCATTCTACCAGAGATATGAGCCAGCACGACATGCCCATTATCCAGTTTCACCTTGAAGGTTGTACTGGGCAAATTCTCTTCCACAACGCCCTCCAATTTAACCAACTCTTTATTATTTTCCATAATATATCTAATTTGTCTGCTTTTATAAGAAACAAGAAAAGCATAAGCAAAAAAATAGACGGAGATTTCCCTGGGGCAAAAAAATTACCTCAGGAATAAAAATCGGTCCTAAATCATGCGTTTCATTCTCTTCCCTCTATTTTGAAATTTATATGTCTTCTAACACCTTTTATTATCTTAACGATATATTCAATTCTTGTCAACCCCACGCCCAACTCAGGCAAAAACACTAACAGAACCCTATAGCTAAGAACGTAAATTCATTCTACCTTTAATTTGCCAATGGGTCAAGAGAAATGGTTACGCGACTCTCATAAGCAGGTATTTTTCCGGTAATAAAGGATGGCCAATACACGACCTCCACTTTTTCAATATCACTGGCATGTTCAGTTATATAAGGCTGGATTTCCGCCTCTGTTTTTCCTAAAAGAGCTTGCTTTATTTTTTCCAAATCGATCTCCGGCACAATACTGCCAGTAGCATGCACTCGAATAACCAAATTCCCCTCTTTCAAATTAACATCCGCCTTGCCAAAATCTAAATGAATGGAATTTTCTGGAATTTGAGCACCGCGCTCTCCTTTTTTACTTAGCGCATTTATCACAATTGCATTCAAATCACTCCCCTTGAAGGTTAGCGCATTAGCCGTAGCGCGCACAGTAATAGAAAAATTATCCGCCACATCCCCAGAAGATTTAGTTAGGGTATAGGCAGCATCATCAACACTCACAGCATCCTCCAAGAAAACATACTCTGCGCCCACAGAATCTTTCAATTTTTGCGTAATAGACACTTTGAGCTCTTGCAGTGCTTTAGTTTTGGCAATATTAATATCGTTATCAGAAACTATTTTTACCTTTTGACTACCTTGACCACCACCAATCATCGCTGAAAATGACTTAGCATAAATTTTTGCATATTTATCACCGCCACTACTTTCAAACCCAGGAATGCTGAAGGAAGTTGGTGCAATATTGTATTCCGAACCTGAATCATCAGCTATTACCTCTGCTTCAATAGCCCCTGGCTTATTCTCTGCACCAACCTTTTCCATGCCGGGGATGGTGACTGCTTTTACCAGCCTGAATATTTTCTTATCCGCACTTTCAAAACGAGTAGTTGCCACCAATGGCTGTGGACTAGTGCTGAATTCATTATAAATAGTAATCGCTCCACGAGCTTTTTGATTGGAAGAGTCTTTAACTCCGGTAGCTTCATAACTCTCAGTCAATTCTGAAGAAAGTGCAACGGCTTTCACTGGGATAAGTTCGTTCACTAGGTCAGCTGAACTGGCGGTATTATTGCCATCCACCTGCAATTCCACTGATTGCACTTTGTTTCTTACAAAAACATTAATAGCAGCTTGGGGCAAAAAAAGATAAGCCGCTGATCCCAAGATAGCTAGGACAGCCACTAAAGTGAACAAAAAGAAATATCTACCCACGCTACTGCCCACTCTAATATTTCTATACTTATCATCACTGTCACTCGACGGCTTTCTCTGCTCAAAGAATTTATTAGCTTTCTCAATCTTATCCTCTTCAAATTCTTGCTCAAGAGCATACTCCTCCTTAAAATCGTTCAGGGTTTCTTGTTTAAAAATTTTTCTCGGGCTATTTTTAACCACCTTCGCTGGCGCCTCATCAATAGGGATATTATTTTCAATAATTTCCACATTTCTAATCATATCCATAGGCGCAGCAAACACCCCCCCTTTTGATCGCTTATTCCTAAATGAAGGTTGCTGTTTGCGGAGCTCTTCGCTTACATCCGTTACCAATTCTTTATTAATTATCCTCTCTTCATCCATTTCCTCTTGAAAAATCTCCTTATTTCTTTTTTCCGAATAGACTATCGGCTCGTCCATAGGCTCAGTGCCTGACTGATAATAGCCAGCGGAGCCAATTTGATTGAAGTTCTTTTTATTTTTGCCGATTTTTTCACTCACATTGCCATTATCCAAATTAATATCCACAAACTCATCCTCCATATTATTTAGCTCTTCTACCTCCCAGCCATCAATATCATCCAATTTCTGCTCCACCTCGATACCTGCCTTTTCAATCAACATTTTTCCCAGCTTATCTTGCGTAACGATAATCAGCTCTTTTTTGAAACTTTCTGATTCTTTTTTTAGCAACTTCAAATTAACAATACTCTGAATTAGAATAGCTCGTTTAGGCACAACAATAACCACCTCCTTGGATTTAGATTTTCGCAATCTATCCACAATGGAAGTTATCTCTTCGTCAATATCAATATAAAATGTTTGATGCACCTGATTAAAATTTTAAAGTCTAAATTTAAAATTTTAAATAAAACCCTGATGATTAAATTTAAAATCTTTTAATAATTTAGTAATTTAAAATTGGTTTAAAAATTTATGACTTAAAATTTAAAATTCTATTTCTGAATCATCTTCACTGCTCTGCGCAATATGCCAGCCATCACCTTCTCCTCTCCTGCCAAATCCAAAGCCAAGTTGGCCAGTCCCATAGGAGTGATGTCTTGTGGATCACGCAACTCTCCTGTAGCATCGATAATATTTACCACGTCCTTAGGCTGCAGAAAACTGACTTGGGGTATTTTAGCAAATGGTAAGTCCTTGGTCCATTTTGATCCGGTCAAGGCTTTTTTGATACCAGGCAGACCCGAACCACCACCACACAGAAAAAAACGCGAAGGCAACACATCTGATCCGGCAAATTCAGCCAAAGATAATTCTACCCCAGAAAGCCAAACGGCGCAATCATCGCTAAGCATTTTTTCAATTTTATAGGTAACATCTCCGCCCAATCGGCCTTCAGCATATTTGATTTTCAAAATTTCAGCCTCCTCAAAAGTGATGCCCAATTCTTGCGCCAAGCGCTTAGTGAAGGCCCTTCCACCCAGAGCGAACATTTTTGTCCCTTCCAATCCGCCATTCCGCACCACGGCAATATCCGTTGTGCCTCCTCCAATATCAATAAAAACCGCATTAAAATCCAAAGCATCCTCGATACCCATTGACCTAGCCACAGCATAGGGCTCCGCGGCAATGCTCAAAAGCTCCAATTTCAATTCTTCTGCAATAGACTGCAAGGCTCCCAGATGTACCATCGGCGCGTAGGCATTGAAAACCGAAATGGAAACGTCCCGCCCTTGGAATCCCACGGGATTGGTGACGCGATAGCCGTCAATCCGCACGTCCACAATAGCCGCGTTGATCAACTTCACCTCAATTTCACTATGACCAGTTTCCCAGGCCAACTGCTGGCGAATGCGGTCAAAAGCTTTCCATTGCACTTTTTGAATGATATTTTTCAACTCCGGCAAATCAATGCGTATTTCAGGCTTTATGCGTTCATAATGCACGGTAGTAGTGGTACCCTTTACCAACTCCCCTGCAATACCCACAATGGCTTTCTCCACTTTTTTCACACCCGCCATCTGCTTGGCCATCTGAATTGCTTTTTTGGAATTTTCAATCACACCCGCAATATCCGAAACCGCTCCACTTTGCATATCTCCCAAACGTTGTCTGGCTCTACCCACGCCTGTCACAATACCGTTACCTGTTTCCGCATCAATCTTAAAAACCAAAGCTTTCACTACCTCAGTTCCGATATCCAGAGAAAGCAGATAGTCTGATGACCCTCCATGACTACCTAAAATTTTAGAAAAAATCCCCATTGCAAGAATATTTTTTTATTTATATTTATCTGCCTTTATTATAGAATAAACTGGAGGTTTTGGCAAAATAAAAAAGGCGAATGTTTTTATAATAAGAATCTATTATAAAACATTCGCCTTCACAAGGAGTTATTGAGGGATCATTACAGCCCGCTCAAAGTCCCACATCCGCAGTTGCGGATTTATTTCCGCAAGGGATGTCATTATAAAAAAACACTCACCCCCATCATCTTCTGAAGCAATGAAACTTGGGTCCAAGTCTGTCAGGATGGTCCGCAGATCACCCAAGTTCTCAGCGCGACAAACACTCTTATCAACACTAAGACGCAACAGTCCTGGATGATTCCTACCCGTAACATCTTTAATACCAGCCATTCCATCCTCCTGCTGCTGAGAAAAATTAGGGTGCACACTCTCTTGTGGCCAATAGTGCTGGGCATGGCCAGAAATAACCACGTCACTGAAACCGATTTTCCGCATAATCTTCAGCACTTTATCTGGATCACTATCACAGGCAAGCACCAGAACACCTTTTTTACCCACAACATCAGTGTCTTTAACGACATCATCCACCAATGCTCCACTCGTTAAAAGCGACCCTTTGCCACTCCCCCTAAGAGGAAAAGTGACTATCACATCTCCCGTTTCTTGCCGCACACCAATTTCCAAAACACATTTTTTTTCGCGCATAAGTTCTCCTTTTGCATTTTTTGGGACTGATGTCCCTTTTCTTTTTTAAAAATACTAGCCAAAAAAGCTACTCCTCAATATAGCACCTTTCCTGGCTTTTGTCAATCTTTTTTCATAAGATGTAAAGAGGAAATGAAAATGTCCGCTTTTGCGGGAAATGAAAATGTCCGGTTTGGACATTTTTGTTAATGATTAGCGTATTGGTACTTTCTCCATGGATGATTGGCAGCTGGCGCTGATTTCGCCA
>JBAZXY010000003.1:0-40218 GCA_041659585.1 Parcubacteria group bacterium
TGACCAGTCCGACAGCAATCGTTCTCAGTCCATCAAGGAATTGAAGATATTCCACATCCTTTCTTTTTAGCATGGCAAACCTCCTCAGTAATTTTATTTTTATGCTAAATCACAGTATAAATCTATACAGTAATCAAGATTTTTTAAACAACAAGTTATTATACTATAATAGTAATTATTGTCAACGAAATGTACTTATTCTGTAAATAATATATTGACAAAGATATGGCATAATGTTATATTTTTTAGTTCCTTAAAATGTATTCAAATAATCGCACAAGCGATTCAAATAAAATCCAGGGAGGAAGATAAAAATGAAGAGGTATTTTTTAGCTGTCACATTGTTTTTGTTGGCTTCATTTGACTCATCGTATGCGATGGCTTCTAATCGTAGTGATTTTGAGATAAAATCACTTAAATCTGAAGAGAGTGTTTCATATTCTGTTAAGGTGGCATTTACAAAAGGAAATATTTTACATATAAATACTGGCGTAGCAGTGGTTATAATGGCGACAGAAGATGAGTGTATTCTTGTTACAGCTAAACATCTTGTGCAAAATGTTTCATCGGTAAGGGTGTTGCCACTAGTCAGAGAATGGGATGGTCAAATGGAGATAGAAGCAAGGGTTAGCTACATAGATAGCTTGGATGATGTGGCTTTTCTGTCATTTACTACTAATCATAAATATGTAGCTCCAAATATTGTGTTAGATGAGAATGTGATGATTGGAAAGTCAGTTGTCGCTTTCAAATATCTTCCGGGTAATGGATATCAAGTTGCAAGAGGTCATATAATTGGCTTCTGGCAACTACCAGATAATAAAAAATTTATGGTTGCAAAAATGTCAATCGAAGAAGGATTTTCTGGTAGTGGTTTGTTTGATGATGCCGGCAACTTGGTCGGATTAGTCAGTGGTAGAAATATGGATAAAAGATTTGAGGTTGCATATATAGTCTCTGGGCCAAAAATTGTGGCTGCACTTCGGAGGTTTTATAAATAAATTAACTGAAAAATCATTTTCAAGCAGCCTGTACAGGGATAAGAACCTTGCAGGCTTTTTTATTTTCGAAAAGCGATTCAAATTTTTTCTGTGGATTGTAGTAATATCAAATTTAAGGATTAAAAAGATTTTTTTGTTGAAACGCAATGAGATAAGTTGCTTTTATTTTCCAATGATGCTTAAATGAAGAATCTAGTTTTTTAACAAATGGATAGCTTGAATCAAAAAAATCGTTACATAACCGTCTTAATAGAAATTGCGGGCATCGCCTGGATATTCTTGCGGACAAAAACTAAACTAAGAATGGGAGGAACAAAAGATGGGCAACGAGAAGGACGACAACAGCAAATATAAACTGGACGGTGTGAACATTGCGGCGGGAGATGTTTTTTCCAGATATTGTAACGAAATAAACAAAAGCACATACGGTTTATCTCCCTATGTCAGTGTCGCAGATCTTTCCCGGGGAAATTTCAGAGGGCCAAAAGGTTTTGTCTTCAAGCATCTGCCCAAGGGCTATCTTATCACTGGAGCTATGGATGGGATAGGTACCAAAGTGACTGTTATTGTTGCATCGGGAAAGGTGGTGACTTCGGCCAGCAATGTGATTGCGATGACGGCTATGGACATTACTCGCTGGGGAGGGTTACCGCTGGTATTCATGAACATTTTTGATGCCAGAACTTTCGGTGAGATTGATTCGGAAACGTTCAAGCTTTGCCAAGAAGTAATGGATGGGCTTAAGGACATTGCTCACGAGCACAAATACGTTCTTTTTAACGGTGAAAGTGCCGAGCTCGGTCTTTGTGTCGGGTCTGAAAATCCAGATGCGAAACTGATGTTTAACTGGGGCGGGGCGATGCTCGGTGTGTATCATCCCAGTAAGATGATCTTGGGCGATACGCTTGCTCCCGGTCAAATTGTTATTGCTTTACGTGATGGTGGTCGCAGTAATGGCTATAGTACATTCAGAAAATCTCTGGCTATGAAATATGGACCGGAATGGTGGAATAATCTTGATGCGTTGGAGGACATCATTGCTTGCGCTTCACCTTCTGCCCAATATGACCGGCTTCTTAACACAGCTCACGGCTGGTTCAGCGAGAACCCTTTGCAGTCCCTGATTAAAATGGACTTGATTGTACACCTTTCAGGGGGAGCTTTTGAATCCAAATTGGGCGAGGATATCCTCAAGCCATTGAATTTGTCAGCCGAACTGGATGATTTGTTCGAGCCACCGGAAATAATGAAAAAATGTGCTCAGTGGCGAGGAATGACTCCACGTGAATGCTATAAAACCTGGAATGGTGGACAGGGTGCAATCGTGGTTGTTGATGAGTGTGAGGTAAAAGCATTTCTGACTATGGCAAAAGAATTTAATGTTGAAGCCAAGCGGGTTGGGAGGATTACTGAGAAAAAAGAGCACACCGTGCTCATTAAATCAAAATTTGGCGATGGTACATTGTTGCCATACTGACAAAAAAGCAGTTCGCGGCGGGTTAGTGGCTATTGGAATGATTCCAATAGCCATTTTTTATTATATAGGCAGTGGGAAGAGGGAGTTTTTATTAAGAACAAGGGTATATCGATAATATTCTACTGGATGAAGTCGGTTTCAAATTTACTTGCTATTTCAAACATTTTTGCTACAATAAATAACCCACTAAAATAGGTGGTTGGAACCTTAACAATAGAATAAAACGTACGAAAAATAGAGGATTTATGAAGAGGCAATCGAGAGGTTGTCTAAACTTAGTCAGGTTGTTCAAAAAACAAGAGGAGAATAGGACAATGAGTGAGAAATCAAAACAAAGAATATTGGTATTAGCTTCAGGTGATGAGGAAGGCGGAGGTAGTGGTCTTCAGGAACTGGTCGAACAATCGCAAACAGATCGGCCGATTTTAAAAGCCTTGGTCGCGGGAGTGATTTCTAATCATGCTCGTGGCGGAGTCTGGAGGAAATCCGAACCGGATGCGCTGAACATTCCTTTTGAGCATTGGAAAGGCCCTTACACGGCAGAAGGTTATCAGGCACGAGTGAAAAATTTTCAGGCGGACTTCGTAATGTGTTCAGGCTGGTTGAAGATGGTCAGAGGATTGGACTCGGCTAAGACGATTAACATCCATCCGGGGCCTTTGCCGAGATTCGGCGGTCCGGGTATGTATGGTCATCATGTGCATGAAGCAGTTATGGAAGCTTTTCACAGGGGCGAAATAACCCAGAGTGCGGTGACGATGCATTTCGTGGATGAAGAGTATGATCATGGTCCGATTTTCTTTCAGATGCCGGTATTTATCCGGAAAGAGGATACGCCGGAGACTTTGGCAAAAAGGGTGAATGAAAAAGAGCGGGCATGGCAGAGCATAATGCTCAGCCTGGTCGTCAATGGAGATATTTTTTTACATGATGGCAAGGTTCATTATGCCGACCATTTCTGTAAAAAGACATTTTTCGGAGTGTAGTCAATATTTTTTAAAACAATCAATCTTTGCGAAAGGAGAAAATGGAAAATGTCGAAAACTACAGTTATTCAGTTGTATAAAGAAGGTAATGAGGAAGGCATTGAATTTTGTTTCAATATCCAATGCACACGGGAACTTGATGCAGATGAAAGACAGAATCTGGAATTGACATTGGCGGATGGCTTCATTGCTGAGACAATCAGTGCGACTTCATGTTTGAGTGGCGAGAGGGTGGTTGAAGTGGGTCCTCGGCTCAATTTTGCCACTGCCTGGTCATCGAATATGGTGTCTATTTGTCAGGCTATTGGCCTGGGAGGAATCATCACTCGAGTGGAACGCTCGCGACGCTATGTGGTGCCGGAGGGTGAGGATATAAATGCTTTTGTTGCCGCTCACCATGACCGGATGACAGAATGTTTCTATCCAAAGTCTTTGGATAGTTTTGTTGAAACCGGCATCACGCCGGAAGCAGTTTATGAGGTTCTATTGAAGGAACATGGACCGAATGAGTTATTGGGTATTCCCGGGATTTCCATGGATGAGTGGGATCGTAATTTCTATTACGACTACTTTGTTACAAAGCATAATCGCAATCCTACTATTGTCGAAATCATGGATCTGAATAATGCCAATAGCGAACATTCGCGACATGGTTTTTTCAATGCCAAGCAGATTATCGACGGAGTGCCGCAAGAAGAAAATTTGATGGAAATCGTCAAGAGTACGCTTGCGGCTAATCCAGGAAATAGTAAAATTGCTTTTAAGGATAATTCCAGTGTTATTGAAGGATGTTCTGTGCAGGTGCTGATACCCAGTTGTCCTGGCGAACCGTCAGCACTTGTTATGAAGATGGCTACCTATCATCCCTTGTTCACTGCTGAGACACACAACTTTCCCACTGGTGTAGCTCCTTTTCCTGGAGCTGAGACTGGCACTGGAGGTCGCATCCGTGACGTTCAGGGAACAGGGAAGGGTGGTTTTATCGGCGCTGGAACGACTGGTTATTGTGTGGGTAATCTGCACATCCCAGGATATGTATTGTCTTGGGAGGAGCATTATCCATGTCCTGATAATCTGGCTACGGCGCTGCAAATTGAAATCAAAGCCAGTAATGGCGCCTCGGATTATGGCAATAAATTTGGTGAGCCCATGATTCAAGGATTTACCCGTTCTTTTGATTTGCGTCTTGCGGATTCTGAGCGTTGGGGATTCCTAAAGCCCATTATGTTTACAGCTGGTGTTGGTCAAATGGATAATTGTCTCATCAGGAAAGATGCAGCAAGGAAGGGGATGATTATTACCCAAGTCGGCGGACCGGCTTATCGAGTCGGTTTTGGCGGCGGGGCTGCTTCCAGTATGTTGCAGGGCGAAAATAAAGCGAATCTTGATTTTAATGCTGTCCAGCGCGGTGATGCCGAAATGGAACAGAAAATGAATCGAGTCATCCGCGCTTGCAATGAAATGGGTGACCAAACCTTAATTGATGTCATTCATGATCAAGGTGCCGGCGGTCCAGCAAATGTTTTGAAAGAATTGGTGGAGAAAGCTGGCGGTCGGATCAATATCCGGAAGATCAGAGTCGGAGATCCAACTATGTCGGTGCTGGAAATCTATGTAGCTGAATACCAGGAACGCAATGGTTTTTTGATCAGCCCGCACAATCTGGAGCAGTTCCAGGCCATTTGCACGCGAGAAAAGGTCAATTGCGAAGTACTGGGTGAAGTGACGGGGGATTTGCGTTTTGTGGTGGTGGATGAAGAAGATGGTTCAACTCCGGTGGATTTGGAGTTGGATGTGGTATTGGGCGGCATGCCTCCGAAAACCTTTTCTGACCATCGGCGGAAAAAGATGTTATCGCCGGTTGTGTTGCCGGAGGGTCTAACCATCCGGCAAGCGCTAAATGATGTTTTGCGGTTGCTTTCAGTCGGTTCCAAACGATTTTTGACCAATAAAGTCGATCGTGCGGTAAGTGGTCTGATTGTCCGGCAACAATGTTGTGGCCCTTTGCAGACTCCACTGAGTGACGTAGCGGTGGTAGCTCAGAGTTATTTCAGTCTTTCTGGAATAGCCACGGCTATTGGTGAGCAGCCGATCAAATTGATTGCCGACCCCGAAGCGGGGGCTCGAATGTCAGTAGGTGAGGCAATCACCAATCTGATTTGGGCCAGAATAAAAGGTGGACTTAAAGAGGTAAAATGTTCGGCCAACTGGATGTGGGCGCCGAAATTGCCGGGCGAGGGAGCTGCTCTGCATGATGCAGCTTGTGCTATGCGTGGCGCGATGATGGCCACCGGGGTGGCAGTGGATGGTGGCAAAGATAGTTTGTCGATGGCCACTCTCGTTGGGGAAGAAACTGTTAAGTCTCCTCGCGAATTGGTTATTTCCCTGTATGCGCTTATGAATGATTGTAATGTTTCAGTCGGACCTGATATCAAAGATCCGGGAAATTCAGTGTTGATTTTCGTTGATCTGGGTGGCGGAAAAAACCGTCTGGGTGGCTCAGCTTTGGCTCAAGTCTTGAAACAGATTGGCTCTGAACCGGCTGACCTGGATGATCCAGCGCTGCTGGTGCGAGCTTTTGACGTCATTCAATCATTATTGGACCAGGACTTAATCTTGGCCGGTCATGACCGAAGTGATGGTGGGTTGATTACTACCTTGCTTGAGATGGCTTTCAGTGGAAACTGTGGGCTGGAGGTGGAACTTTTTGGCCAGTCTCCAGTTATTAATCAATTTTTTGGTGAGGAGCTGGGACTGGTCTTTGAGGTCAGCGACGGAAAGCAACAATTTGTTTTGCAGAAACTCGCTGAACAAGGAGTTCCAGCGAGTGTCATCGCTAAGACCAGGGAGTTTAAAGTTGTGCATGTGCGGTATAATGGTGAAGTTGTTTTGGACGAGGATATGCAAGTTTTGCGTGGTTTGTGGGAGGAGACAAGTTTTCAATTGGAAAAATTACAAATGAATCCTATCTGCGCCCAAGCGGAAAACACAGCATTGTACGCCCGTCAGGGACCGACGTACATAGTGCCTTTTAATCCTCAGCCAACTTCGCAGTCTATTTTGACTAAGACTGGCAAGTCCAGAGTCGCTATTTTGCGCGACGAGGGAAGTAATTCCGATCGGGAGATGAGCGCTGCTTTTTATGCTGCAGGATTTGAACCATGGGACATTACGATGATGGATCTGTTGTTTGGCAGAATTACGCTGGACAGATTCAGGGGCTTGGCTGCAGTCGGTGGTTTCTCCTATGCAGATGTGCCGGAGAGCGCCAAGGGCTGGGCCGCAACTATCAAATTTAACCAGAGACTGGCGCGAATGTTTGGGGCTTTCTTGGATCGTCCAGATACATTCACGCTCGGAATTTGCAATGGCTGCCAATTGTTTGGCCTCCTTGGCTGGGTGCCGTGGCAGGGGATTGATCCTGCTAAACAGCCGCGCTTTATCCACAACATCTCGAGACGGTTTGAGTCTCGCTGGTCAACGGTCGAGATTCTTCCCTCGCCGGCAATGATGTTGCAGGGGATTGAAGGTTTGCAATTTGGCATTCATGTTGATCATGGTGAGGGATTACTTAGTTTTCCTGATCAGGATATCCGACAGCAAGTCTTGGAGCAAAACTTGGCTCCAATCTGTTTTGTAGATGATCAGGGTCAACCGACCGAGGGCTATCCTTTTAATCCGAACGGTTCGCCGGACGGCCTGACAGGACTTTGTACGCCGGATGGACGGCATCTAGCGATGATGCCTCATCCAGAGCGGGTGTTTGACAAGCGGCAAGCTCATTGGATGCCAGAGAGTATGAGAAAAAGTTTGCCAGCCTCGCCTTGGTTGCAAATGTTTCAGAATGCCTATGCCTGGTGCCAAGAGTAAAATAAAAAATAATTACTAGGTAGAAAAAAGGAGGTGCAACGAGCCCCGCTAGTCAATGACTAGTGGGGCTCTTAAATTTTTTGTGTAGGTTTTTTAATTTTCTAATTGGTATATTTTTTTTGTCTCACAAGGCTAGGATGAGTTGTGTATGTTCGGTAGCGGAGCGGATGGGCAGACCATAGCTGCGGAGCTAGGTATTGCCAAAAGCATAACAGCATGCTATGCTTTTATATCAGTTCTTTTATTTTACCAATAAGAAAAAACAATACTCAAATGAGGAGGTGTGCAATGAACTTGCCAGAGATTGCGAATGAAGGTGTTTGGAGAAATGAGGGATATGAAGAGGCGTTTGAATTCCTTAGGGATTTGGGATTGCATGCTGTGGCAGTGGAATATATACCTGTTACATGTGCATATGATGAGAATCTTTCGACGAGCTTTCAGATGAGGCATGTTGTGGATTCTGATGGAGTTCGTGGATTCATGTGTTTTGTGAGTAAAGAATTCCTCAGGATAGACACCTATCGTCAAGGCACAACGCAGGAAGTATATGATGAGGTGAAGACTTTGGGGATAGCTATGCAACAAGAAGAGCTTCGGAAAGCATGGCTTAACTTGAATCGAAGGTAGTCCTCCCTATCGCAAGCGCGTACCTGAATTGCGTCATGAAAAATACAAATCTTTTTATTATCAGGGATAAAAAGAAAGGAGAACAGGATGCAAAAGATTACACGAGGGTTGATCAGTCTGACAGATAAATCAGGTATTGAGGGTTTTGCCAGGGAGTTGGCTGATCTTGGGGTGGAACTTCTTTCCACCGGTGGCACGGCCAAAAAAATTCGCGAGGCGGGGATTCCGGTCAAAGATGTGTCCGAGTTCACCGGGTTTCCGGAAATGCTGGATGGCCGGGTCAAGACCCTGCATCCCAAGGTCCACGGCGGCATTCTCAATCAGCGGGACAATGCCCAGCATCAGCAGCAGTGTCTGGAACATGATCTGAAACCCATTGATCTGGTTGCGGTCAATCTTTATGCCTTTGACAAAACGGTGGCCGATCCCAATTGCACGCTGGCTATGGCCATCGAAAACATCGATATCGGTGGACCGACCATGCTCCGCGCTGCAGCCAAGAACTTCCGTGATGTCACTGTCATTGTTGATCCGGCTGACTATCCGCAGGTGCTGAAAGAGATCAAAGAACATGGGAACACCACCCTCGAAACCAGATTCTATTTGATGAAAAAAGTCTTTGCCTTGACTGCGAAATACGATACCGCCATCTCGGCCTGGCTCGAAAAGATTGGTATCGACAAGGCCAATATCAACAAACATCCTGAATTGAATTCAGAATTGTAAAGTGTTCAACCAGTCGCGACTACTTTTTGAATGTAGTCGTCACTGGCAATTGATCTACCCGCGGCCACCTAGGTTTAGAAAAAACTAGGTGGCCGTTTTTTATATTCGAATAGGACGACTAAACTTATTTGTGGTGTAGTTTAATTATGACATATCTCGGAATAAATGCGATGCCTGGCGAAGAGAGAAATATTTTAAAACACTAAATTAGTCGAGGACCATCCTTTCTATGTACTGGCCTATTGGAAAAAGATGCTTGACTTTTTATGAAAAGTATAGTAACATATAAAGTCTAGTTCTTTACCAAAAAATAGAGTCTGTTTTGTTTTTTGTCTTAATGATTTATTAATGAAATAACATTCAATATCATCCTTGGTGATGAAGAGGAGGCGCAGCTATGAAATACACCGTATGCTTTAAAATTTCGGACACAATCAGTTTATTGGGTGCACACACAGAAACAATTATTAAGGAATTCAAGTCAATTGACGCGGTAAAAGAATGGTCTGCTCATAATGGCTACGTTCTTGGTGAGCCACATCAATTTGCCCCAACATATGCTATCACGCACAATGATGGGAGTTTTTTGTCAGAAGAAGAGCTAAACAACTTGCAGCCTATGGAAAGCGAGGCTCTATATGACCTCAGAGAACGTGAGGCATTGAGTCGTATCAATAATGTATCACCACTGATAGTTGGCTTGTACGACAGCGTTATAATGCATGAAATGATGAAAGCTGGAAAAACATTTCACGCTGAAAATGTAAAAGTTGACCATGAATTTTTAGCTCGCGCAGTTCCTTCTTCCGACCTGGAAGACATGAGGCGGGGAGTGCGCTACATTCCGCATGATGTGACACTTGCTCGCAGAAAAGGAAAGAAGGTTCAGCTTGTTGTAGCGTGTACTGCAAATTGTTCCTATTGGCAAATGCCCGATGGCACAAAAATTTATCATCAAAATAGAGAAGCTTATTTGTTTATAGGCATGAAAAATAAGCGTGAAATATTTTATGATAAGTTTGATAAGAGCATGATTTTATTTGAAGGTGGACCTGGGCCTTGTTCGATATGTGGTAATCCATATACGAATGGAGAAATAGTGGTGCCAGAACGTCCTGAATTCAAATTACTCATAAGAGAGGGGAAAGAGGATATGGCTAAACCAAGTGGTGATAAAAAAACCCAGCCTGTTGTAGATTATGTGAAAACACCAGAAGAAATAAGAATAACGGGGATGGAGGTATGCCAGCCGGTAGAAAATGAATGGATATTTCGTCCCGGTATTGATTATTATGAATTTCAACAGGATGCTGATGGAACATTTTGGAAACGTGACAGTCACGGATGGGTTGGAAGAAGTTGGTGGCCAGAAGTAAATATCACAGATGGCAGAAGGCGGTGGAGAGAGGTGATAACTGAGGGTCTAGGCTATACGCCAATCTGTGGCGAGGTTGCATATGAAAAACCAATGCTTCTGCAACTTATCGAACTCTTTGCAGGCAAAGCCATTTGCATCACACATATTGACTCTAACCAAAGTCCTTCGAAGGGTATTTGCAAAACTGCTCACGCCGTTTCTCCGGGACAAAGAGAATACTTTGATATCGAGCTGAAAAACGGCATACGTTTCGGTTTTGTTCCTGACACTGTTGATGCAACTTCTGCGGAAGGTGGTATGGGGTCACACATTAGGGGTCGTCGCAGGTTTGAATTGATAGTCTAAGAACTATCGTCAGTAGTTCAATGAAAGACTGATGAAAAAAAAGTTCACAGGTATAACACTTGTGGACTTTTTATTTTTCCAAAGGTTTATTTTGTAAACGCGGTTCGAACTTCGCCCAGAGTTTAGAAAAAGTTAAAAAAGAGGCTTTTTATAGCTCATTTTGACTGGCTAGGCTTGACTTACTCTAAATTTCGTGCTAAGATATTCCATTGGGTTCATTAAAAAATAAAGTACGAACTGGCAGTTGAATAATTGAAATTATTGGATTATTTGGCTGTCAGTTTGTACAAAAATATATTCAGCAATTAATTCAAAGCGAGGAGGAAAAAATGGAAAAAGAACAGACTATTGGTGGGAAGCAATGTTCGCATCAGTGCGCTTGCCCATGCCATGAAGAAGGTATGCATATGATGCATTGCATGCCATGTTGCTTGGGGCCATGTAAGATATGTGGCAAAAACATATCATTTGGAAACATGGCAAATCACTTAAAGATTTGCAAAGAAGAAAAGATAAAATCTTTCATCGGTAAGAAAGTTCGGATAACTCATAAGGATTCAATTTTTTATCCTGCAGAAGGTGTCTGTAAAGATGCATATGCTAATCCTCCTGGCCAGGATGAGAATTTTGAAATGCTCTTGGATAGTGGCTCGTTCTTTGGGATAATTCCCGCTGTCTTTGGCGAAAATTTCGTCGAAGGCACCATCCACAGAGCCAGTGGGCGTCGTAAAATAGAGATTGTAGAATAATTCTCTTGATAATTTCTGGTTCAACGGTTTTAATGTTAGTTTGTGAAATAGAATAGAATCTATCAATCTTAGAAAAAAGAGGATACTAGCATGAGCAGAAGCCTTGTTAAGGATGCCAGTCTGAAGGGATTCGACGGACCGATTGATGTTTCCACAGATCGTTTGCAGGATTCACTAAAAGGCTCTAATGGTGAGCGGTTAGAGAGTGTTTGCAGAACAATTCCCGGTCATATCAAGCAATTTCGGCCGATTACCAGCGACGGCTACACTTGGTTCTGGGCATATAGCTTTAGGACCAACTCTGGTGTCGTGGCAGTACTTATTCCGTGGTATCAGGACTGGGACAAAAAGGATGGCAGTCAGGCAGACCGTGCAGTGGCGGTGTACACTCAAGGGGCGACAAAAGCAGAAGTAGAAGAAATATTAGAACAGTTTTCTGCAGCTTGTCTTGATGAATGAGAGATGGAGGTAGAGATTTCATAATAAGGAGGTGTATTAATGCAAAAAATGCGAACAGTGGTACAAGAACGCCATTGCAATTGTCAAAATGAATGCAATGGCGGCCCAACCCCAGATCCATTGGATGGCGTGAATGAGGTTGGCGAGCAATGCTTGAAGCAAGGACCAGCTAATGGGGATGAGCAGGGAGTGTGTCGCTTTTTGTTCTGGCAGACGGTGCGGGAAGTAGATCCTGCAAAGATAAAGATTATCGGATAAGTTTTTAGAACCCACCACGGAAAACCTTCCGTCTCGGTGGGTTTTCTGTTTTTATGGAATATTTTTCTTGGCCATCTGCCAGAGAACATCAAATTGCATTTTTTGCAGACTGGCAAATTCCACACTTTCCACAATAAAACCGAAGGATTCTTTGCAAGAGCTCAGAAAAGCGACTTTGTTGTCATAAATGATATAACCCATAGAAGGGACATTTTTTTGGATGAGATAGCGGCGTGCCACATCTTTTCCATCATCAACAAAAATAGACTTTTTTATTTTCCCAGTGTGATGCCCCCAAATCGTTTGAATGGGAATATTATGGGTTTTTCTGCGCGCACTGAACCACAGTAGGAAATCTTCTCCAAGGAAATTAAGCATGTCTTCATAGGGCCAATAGAGATAGAGAGTGATATTATCGTGCCAGAGGATGTCTTTGAGCAATTGCTTCACGCCGTCTTGCCCTTCAAAAAAACGCACCTTGGGTTGGAGGGATTGTGACTTGTCAATTAGGGTTGTGAGATTTTTTGCTAGAAAATCCTGTTGGGCATGGAGCTGCTCTGCTTGGTCATCCAGCAGGATGGAAAGTTGACGTGTATCGCCAATTTCAAAAAGAGTAGTGCCTTCGATAGAGCGCTCAACGACCAGTCCCTTGGTGCGGAGAATTTTGATGTGGTCATAGATACTTGTGCGAGTGACTCTGGTGCGGTGAGCGAGGGTGCGGGCGGTGGCTGGGCCATTTTCCAAAAGCGCCAAATAGATGGCTTGCGCTGAGGGGGAGATGTTGATGCTGGAGAGGATGGTTTTAATATTTTGCATAGTTTTTTCTTAGTTGTCGAGTGTCGACTACATATTAACACAGAAGGCACATATGCGCTATAGTGCAGATAGTACTTTGATATCCGCACATATCGTGTGGGAAAATATTCCATCTATCCTGGAGGATAAAAAAATGACAAAAGCCACTACTCGCATCAAAAAGTCTCAAACCGCTGTTCCAGCTTCCATCATTGAAGCAAATGTCGTATTAGGTCAGTTGGGCAACACCCAAGATGAAATTAACATGATTGAAAAAGAACTGCGGGAGAAAATCGCTGAGGCCAAAGCCATGGCTGAGAAAAAGTTGCAGCCATTGATAGTCAAGCGAGATGCTCAAATTAATGCTTTGTTTGCTTTCGCCAATCCGCGCAAAGTGCAGTTGACGCAAGAAACCAGGTCGATCACTCTCGGTGCCGGTGTTTTCGGCTGGCGCATGACCACTCCGCGAGTGGAAACAAAAAGGAGTGATGAGGAAACTATTGCATTGCTTAAAGGCACGGGCAACACTGAATTTGTTCGAATCATCGAAGAGGTTGATCGCCAAGCATTGCTGGCGAAGCGCCCCAAGATTGAGGGTATTGCTTTTGTGCAGGACGACGAATTTTTCGTTGTGCCGAAACAAAAGTGCAAAAAGAAAAAAACTTTCACGCACGCGATTGATCGGTGTTAAGATGAGATAAGTTGTTCATCGAAGACTGACAGCAGAAAATCTGTTCCATATCATCTTGCAGTGACGCCGCCCTAGGGAATTCCCTATAGGCGGTTATTTTTTTGTGTCAAAGAAGTATCTATATTGCATAGTTGTATCTTATATTAGCGTTGTCACGAGCCATCTCCCCTAGGCAACTCCTGAAATATGCCTTGAAAAATCAAATAAGCTTGATTATCTGAAACAGAGTAGGAGATAAAAAGCGGATAATCTGATATAATTAGAAAAGATAATTGAATAAAATTTATTTATGAAAAATATTAAAGTAGGGAGGAAATATTTTTCTCAGGATTTTGCGATTACGACCTGGAAAAATTTGCAACTGGAATTAGAAAAACTACTGGCCTATCCTATTGATTCGGCTGAGGAGTTGTTGGAATTTTGGCAGGCGGTCAGTGAGTTGGACAAGATCGTTGGGGATAAAGAGGCGTGGTTGTATATCAATATGACTCGTTTTGCGGATAAGGAGGAATATGAACAGGCCTTTAATCAATTTATGGAAAAAATTGAAGCTCCTAAGCAGAGTTATGCCTTCAAGTTAAAAAAGAAATTTTATGCTAGTCCCTGGCGCACCCAGCTCGCTCCAGAATATGCGCATTTGAATAGAATTATCGCTAACGAGATTGAATTGTTTCGGGAGGAAAATATCCCATTATTTGTGAAAGAGCAGGAATTGGCTACGCAATACGGAAAAATAGTCTCCAAGATGACAGTCTCATTTCAAGGTGAGGAAAAAACAGTGCAGCAACTCGCTCCGTATCTGGAAGATCCAAATCGTGATTTGCGCGAAGCGGCCTGGCGCTTGATGTATGGGCGCTATGCGCAAGACCAGACCATCTTGGATAAATTATTCGATGAATTGAAAAGCATTCGAGTGCAAATAGCCAAAAATTCCGGGTTTGAAAATTATCGTGATTATGCACACCAAGCCAAGGGACGCTTTTCCTATACACCAGAGGATTTGGTGCAATTGCACGCGGTGGTGGCAGAAGTAGTTGTGCCTTTGGTAGAGGAATTCAATGCTGAGCGCAGGGAAAAGCTAGGATTAGCAGTGCTGCAGCCGTGGGATTTCAATGTGGATATTGATGGGAAATTTCCGCAACCGTTTGCGACGCATGAAGAATTAGTAGCTAAGGGTGCGCAGGCAATAGGGCGAGTGGATCCACTGTTTGGAGCTGAGATAGAAAAAATGCGAGCCCATGAATTTATTGATGCTGAGAATCGCAAGGGGAAAGCTTCAGGAGGTTATTGTTATCCGCTCCGCGAAGCAAACTCCTCGTTTATTTTTATGCATGCCGTGGGCACTCAACGGGATGTGGAAGTGTTTGTGCATGAGGCTGGACATGCTATGCATAACAGATTGTCCAAGGACCAAGCTACTTTTCAATATACTAATAATCCCAGTGAAGTGGCAGAGCTGGCTTCGATGAGCATGGAGCTGATTGCCATGGACTACATGGATATTTTTCATGCACCAGCTGTGCTAGGAAATCTTCGAAAAAAAGAGTTGCGGGACAAAATTAGTTTTCTTCCCTGGGGCGTGGTGGTAGATGCTTTTCAACATTGGCTATATCTACATCCTGAGCACAGTGCAGAAGAGCGTGGTGTGTATTTTGCCGGTTTGCTGAACCGCTTCAAAGTTGGCGGTGATTGGACTGGCTTGGAGAAAGAGAAGGCTATGCGGTGGATGTTGCAATTGCACATCTTTGAGGTACCGTTCTATTATATTGAATATGTGTTAGCGCAACTTGGTGCCATCGCTGTTTATCGCAATTATCGCCATGATCCCAAGAAGGCTATGGAAAAATATAAAGACTTTTTAGCGCTGGGCTATGCTAAGCCGGTTGCTGAAGTATATGCCACCGCCGGCATCTCGTTTGATTTTTCAAAAGAATATGTTATGGAATTAATGGATTTTGTGCGGGGGGAATTAGTGGATTAAGCATGGAAACTGTCTTGAATCTCCTTTATGCATTAATTTAGGTAAATCTTTGAAGATGGCTTTTACAAATAATTAATGAATTCGCTTGACAAGTCCCATATTCTTTGCTATTATAGATTGTTGTTGTTTTTTAACAATTATAGTTTAAGCAAGTAGTAGAAATCAGCTTTTTTACCAAAGTCATATTAATAAACCTAGTTGTATTAACCTTATTCCAGAACAGAAAAAACGGAGGAAGTATCGATGAAAAAACTCAAGGTATTCAGTTATTTGACGGTGATGTTATTTGCGTTATCGCTCATCATTACTAGTCCATCGGCCTATGCCAAGGGTGGCGGAGGTGGTGGCGGTAGTGGAAGAGGCGGTGGTTTCAGTGGAGGTGCAAGAAGCGTCAGTTCCGGTGGAGGCATAAAAAGTAGTGGTTTCAGTGGAGGTGCAAAAAGTAACAGCTCCATAACCACCCCTGCGACCGCGCCAAAAAGTCAAAGTGGCTTTAGTGGCGGACCAAAAACCCCGCCAGCGCCAGTTGTCAATGCTCCCGCACCAAAAAGTCTAAATGGCTTTAGTGGTGGGCCAAAAACCGTTACTGCTGAAAAAGCTGCAAGTGTCGCAGCAACTAAACCAGTGACCCCCACAAGGGACGCTGCGGCTGCAGCCAAAACTGTCAGTATTTCCAGAGAGCAATCTCAAAAAGCTATGGCTGATTATAAGGCTCAGCAAGCCAAATTCAATCCGCCTCCAAGCAACACGTCTATCAGTGCGTCACCCAATGTGCAACAGGCAGTCGTCCGCAATGTGGTTGTAAAGAACTATCATTACGATTCCGGCAGCTATGCCTATCGCACAAATTCATTTTATGTTGGCCATGGGTGGAATGCTCCAGTGTATGCCCAAGTGTTTTATCCGAACTATGGATTGTGGAATACGATGTCTTTGCTCTATATGATGGATCATGTAGAGGATCATCAATATGCCATGATGTATCTTTCTCACCGCAATGATGCTGACATGCTCAAGTGGCGTGAACAAGCTGACCGCGAAGCACAATCCAATGCTGAATTGAAGGCCAAGCTGGCTACGATGGATGCGCGTGTGAAGGCGATGGAGCAACAAGGCGTCAAGGCTGACCCCAGTTATGTTCCACCTGAGATGGAGGACATCGCATTAAGCGAAGACATTCTGAAAAACGCTGACTCTAAACCAGTCGCGCCTACTGTTACGCAGGCCCAATCGCCAACACACAAATCCAATTGGATTCTTTGGACTTTTTTAAGTCTTGTGGCTGGTGGAGGTTTGTTTTGGCTGCTTTTCAAAAGAAAGTGGTAATATCAAATAGCTATATCAAGGAGGTGCACATTGAGCAGATGGGACATTACCAAAGCCATTCTTGCACGCACGATTGTGGGCAAGGAAAGTGGCAAAACTGCTTGGCAGATGCTGAGCGAAGAAAAACCAGTTCGTGCGGATAGTGAATTTCCGTTGAATATGCGCATTTTATCGCGTGTTAACATGGATATCACAAAATATCTGCTGGCTGAAGGAAAGCTGGAAATGTTTGAGCCTGCCAGCAAAGGCACGATAGTTGAGATTGGAACCATTATGCATAATGATGGCCTGGTCGACTATCTGGCTAGAATTTCCCCCGACAATGCCATTGAAAAAGACATCGCAACGCTTCTGTTAGTGGAAACGCAACACGGGCAAGTGCTGTCGACAAAGCTGTTTACGCAGGCGAATGAAATATTTCCTGCATCTATCGAAAAGTGGGAAGAATGGATTGATGATGAAAAAGGTATCCTCGGGTCGGAAGAGTTGACCAATCCTAATGGGGTTAAATACCTTAGGCTCTGGGGTGATGGCCTGCGAGTCGAGCCGATGCGCGCTCGCGAGAAGGTTTTGACAGACCAATTTGGTCGTAACATTATCAATAATGATTTGGTCCAGATGATGTTCGCACGTGAGGTGTGCGACGACGCTGGAAAAAAACTGACTGATGAGTTTGCGCTTGTTTCCGTTGTTAATGAAGAGTGCGTCGAGATTCTCTATGGCGTGCCCGTCACAATCACTGCCGATAATATCATCGGCGCATAACCAAGTCCTACTTGAAAAGGAGAAAAAAATGAGTTTTTTCACAAAATTTTTTGCTGTTGAGGCTGACAAGGGTGCTGATGCTTTGATGAATATGCTGATAGGTTGGGATCCAACCAGCGCCACTGAAGCAGAAAAGCGCATGATTGCTGCAAAATTATCTGAATTTTGCGTGAAGTGCGAAGAGGCCAAGAAAAAAATGCATAAAGAAGAGGCGGATGTTGTCGCTGTTAAAGCGCAGGCCGCTGACAAACTTGCCCTTGCCAAAAGTTGGCAGACACAAATAGCCGATCCTGCCACTGATGAAGGGCGCAAAAAGCAACTTGAAGATAAGTTGCCGGGGCTTATGGCTGAGTTGGCTCAGTTTGGCCCGAAAATTGACAAAGAAATTCGGGAAGCCGAAGTTGCCAAGCGACTCTTCAATACGTATGACCAGGTGGTTATCACCACCAACGAAAAGCTCCAGCAGAAAATCGCCCAAACTGATCAAAATCTGAGCGAACTGGAAATTGCTCGAGCCGAAAAAGCGCTGGCCAAGGAAGAGGTTGATGCGGCTCGCGTCCTGGCTGGAATTCAAAGGGCGAGCGATTCTTTCAATGTCGCCTCGGCTGCCATCGCCCAAAAGACGGCAACATTGCAGTCTGAAACGGCTGGCATGCAACGCGAAGCTGCGCTGTTGACGGCTAAAAACAAGGATGATGAATTTGTTGCTACCGAACTTGCCAAAATGAAAGGCACCGGCAATACAACCACATCCATCACCGATCAGCTTGCCAGTTTGGAGGCAAAGCTGAAATAACCCTATCAAATCCTAATCCTAGGAAGTGACCGCTAAAAGCCCTAATCATATAAATTATGATTAGGGCTTTTCTATTTCACAATAGTCTCGTGCATCTGGTTGACTTAATGCTTATACAATGCTAAGATATTATTTCCTTTGGGAAAAATGTAGACCCGTTCTTTTAATTAAAAATCGACCGTGAGGAGAGAAAAAATGAAAGAATTCACGAAAAATATTGAATTGTCCGCTGGCATCGTACTGTTATTGTGGGTTATTTATTTTGTGGGCTTATTATTACCATTCCACATTCAAAATCTAGGCATCCACCCTCGCAGCCTAGCTGGCTTGATTGGAATTTTGCTTGCCCCATTCATTCATGCGCATTTTTTCCATATCGCTGCCAATAGCTTGACCCTGCTTATTTTATTGCTAATTACACTTACCCATAACCGCTCTGTGGCTTTTGGCGTGATATTAATGATAATCATCATGGGTGGCTTGGGCACATGGCTTTTTGGCAGCAGCAATTCTGTGCATATTGGCGCAAGCGGTGTTATTTTTGGCCTCATTGGATATTTGCTTTCTCTTGGATATTATCAAAGAGATTTCAAGTCTGCCATAGTTTCACTGCTTGTTTTCTTTCTCTATGGAGGAGCATTGATTTTCGCCATGATCCCAACAATCGGAATCAGTTGGACTGGCCATGTTTTTGGCTTTCTTGCGGGAGTGTATATAGCCAAGAAAACCAAACTCATGGAAATAAAGTAGAAAGTACGAATGAATGTGTGGCCTCTGGGAAGAGAAATTTTCCCAGAGGTTTTTTATGTAAAAAAATAATGCACAGTTAGGTGGACGTCCCTTGGAATGGACAGCCGCATTTTTTGCAAACAAATTTAAAATGGCGGGAAAGGTTCTTCCCGCCATTAATAGGGTTAATGTTCTAGCGCCGCAGTTGAACGATAGAACGGTTGAGGTTGTTTCTAGCTTTATCCTCGTATTTTCTTTGGAAATAATCCGTCATGTAAATCGACGGTTTATCGAGGAACCACTGGAGAATCTCGGCACGTTTATTTCGGAAAATGTCTTCCGGAACAAACGCATATTCTTGGCGAATCCGCCTTTCGTACTCATTGAAAACCGGTTGCGCTTGCCCGAAAATGGCCAGGTCAATATCAATGGTCAATTGCGAGTCGTGATCAATAGGCATGTCACGGTGAGCGGTGTGACGGATATGCATCGCCACTTTTTGAGTGAATTCTTGTGAAAGACCCATTCTCCGGCAGATGCCTTCGGCGAATCTGGCACTGCGCTCTTCATTGTCCGCACTCATAAAATCCATTTCGCTATCATGCAGTATAAGCGACAACTCCAAGGGGTTGATATTTTCAATCAATCCACGTGGGATTTGATACAACTCACGAACACAAAAATCTATATGACCATGGAATGTGTGATAGGCACGTTGTGGAGTTCGATATGTCGCTTCTATTTCTTGGTAGAAACTGCGCCAATCTCCTTGCGCACCGACTCTTTTGAACCAGGCATGAAATTTTTTCTGGAGATATTTTTCTATGGGCATTAGCGATCTCCTTTTATAAATTTTTTGCAAACTCTTCAGCTTTTTGCTGGAGTTCAGTGACAGTTGTGCTGGTATCAACCGCATAGAAACGGAATTGATGTTTTTCGGCTAGGGAGCGTGACTCGGAAAGTCCAGGGATTGCATCTGCGAAACGAGCGTGCTGCTCGGTGCCGCGATTTACAAGGCGCCGGTGATTTTCTGCCTGATTGGCACAACCGACATAGAGAACTTTATGGCCCACATAGCGATAGAGTTCTTTGCCAGCCTTCAGTCCGTAGGGGATTTCCAAAAAAACGTTTGAATTTTTTGGAACTTTTCTCAAGGCTTTGGCCAAGCAGTTGAACCAAAACGGAGCGACAAAAGCGGTCATTTCCTGAGCATGTTCAATGGCCAAGGCGATAAGGTCAGCGTTTTTACCGAACTTTTCAAAAAGCAAGGGTTTGATCGTCTTGGAAAAAGGATCGGTGTTGATATGGACGTTGGTAGCGTCAATTTTAGCAAGCATTTCAAGAAAAGTAGACTTACCGGACCCGGGTCTTCCGACAACCATAAACAGGTTTTTAGCATCCAGTACTTTTTCAAGAAGCTGGGTGATGATGGCGGGTGGAACAACTTCCGACAGAGTCTTGAAATCAAAAGCTTGTGCCGCCTGCCTAACTTTGGAAGCGGAAATTTCTTGGAAGGCTTCCTCGGCCAAGAGGTATAAGATCTTATCGATACCAAACATTTCTTTATTAAGCTTCATGACGCGCTTTTCATTGTCCATGTCATTTTCATCGCGCACACCGCGGATCATGACAATATTCGCAAAATCTGCGCTTTCCTGCGAATATTCGGTAAACGTTTTCACGCAGACATTGGATGGCATGGGATAATGTTGCCACATCATCTTGCATTCTTCCTCAGAAAACCAACGGGTCCGATCCTTCTCCGGGTTAGTCGAGCAGACGATGATGATTTCTGGAAAAATTTCTGCCGCCCTCTCGACAATGCGAAAGTGTCCACGTGTTGGGGGAGTGAAGCATCCGGGATAAACAAAAACATTTTTCATGCGAGGCCTCCTTTGTTTTTAATTGTTAACGTGCTTGAGGATAGTATAAGCGATAAAAAACTTTTGCGTGGTCTGGAAAGAGGTTATTCTTGACAAGATGTAAAAAAGGCTGTAAGCTAGGGTTAAATTAGTATAAAAAGTGACGAAAATTTTCGACACCACATTATTTATGAATAATTTAAAGGCAATCACCAAACAACTTAAGGAGCTGGGTTTTAACCATAACGAGGCTAAAGTATATGTGGCATTGACACAATTAGGAGAAGATAATGCCACTAACATTGCAAAAAAGGCGGACTTGCCAAGGACAACAGTCATCAGTATCTTGAAGAAATTAGAAAAGGAAAAATATATCTCTATCCAGCGATACCGGGGGAAAAGTGTTTTCTGGATCGAATCTCCTCAGATGCTCAAGCAGGCGTTCTTAAGTCGCGTGAAGATGGCAGACGAATTGAATGATCTGTTGTCTGATTTGTATCGCTCGGAAGCGGATTTTCCTTATGCTAAAATTTATGACAGCAAAACTAATATTAAAACTTTTATTGAAAAAACCATTCTGGATTTGGAAAAGAAAAGCACGATTTTCACGATAGAAAGCGCAAATTCTGGAAATTATCATAAAATTTTATCCGAGGATTTTTTCTATGCTATGCTCAGATTGAAGAAGGAGAAGGGCATCGTTACCAAGTCACTAGTGGTGGCAGATTCAATAAAGAATATTCATCCGAAAAAAATGGAACAGCAGTCCATTATTTTGCGCGAAATGCCCGAAGAAATTGAATTCAAGGCTTCTTTTTGGATAATCGGAGATATGCTAGTGTTATTTTCCGGCAAGTATCCTTTTATTGTCGCCGTAAATCACCGGATCATTACTTACAGCATGAAAAGCATTTTTGATTATCTGTGGAATATTTCAGGGAAGAAATAATTTCACTAAAAACATGCATCGCAATCTTTGTTGGGAGGGCACCGCTTTACAAAACCGAAAAAACATGCTATTATGGTGTCATACATACACTAATAACAATATTATGAAAATTAAAAACAACCCTGACAGCGAACAATTGATTATCGGTCCCGCTTTGGCGGTCGACACGCTGATCTTCACCATCCGTGAAGGCAAGCTCAGTGTGTTGCTGATCAAAATCGGCAGTGGCCCCTATCAAGGGAAGTGGGCGCTTCCAGGGGGAATTGTGCCGATTAACGAAACCTTGGACGAGGCTGCTCGCAATATTCTGGAGAAAAAAGCCGGTCTCAAAGGCGTGTATATGGAGCAGTTGTACACCTTCAGTGACGTCAAGCGGGATGTGCGTGGCCGGATGGTTTCCGTGGCCTATTTCGCGCTGGTGGACAGTGACAAATTCGCGCTTAAGACCATGGATTATTACACGGACATCCAATGGAAGGAGTTGGATCATTTGCCAAGAATGGCCTTTGATCACAAGGAAATCATCCAGTACGGTTTTGCCAGACTGCAAGCCAAGATAGAGTATACCAACATTGCCTATGGCTTGTTGCCGGCGGAATTTACCTTAAGTGAATTGCAGGCGGTCTATGAAATTATTTTGGAACGCGCACTGGATAAACGGAATTTCAGGAAAAAAATATTAGCCTTGGGCATTGTACAAACCGCAAAGGGTCTCCGCCGAGGAGGAGTGTCTCGACCAGCACAACTATACCGTTTCACCCAACGCTCGCTCATGCTGGCGCAAATTTTGTAAAAGTATCAAATAGAATATAAAAAAAGCGCATTACCTACGCGGAAGGCGCTTTTTTTAATGGCAAGTTATTTTATTATAGAGCCCAAGGTTCCCCGCAAGAATAAATCTCACATTCCGCACTCATCTTCACACCATCTTTATTTAAAAAAATCCTCAAAGTATATCGATACATTCTCAAATTTTTTTAAACAAATCTGGCGCAAATATAAGCACGGACTTGTAAAAGTTATTCTTGCGGGGAACCTTAGTAGCGGGGTTTTTTGGAGTTATCCACAGGGGATGCTTGACAATAAATATATAGTGTATATAATACACAATATAGAGATGAGAGCAGACCTAAAAAATAATCCCTATACACAGCAAGTTCTTTAGCAAGTCCAATGAAACACGATAACTACTTTTCGAGGAAGGCTTTTTCTCGAGATCCTTTCTCCTGCGCATTGAGTTAGTCGTGTTTCACAATGGCGAAGGAAATAAAGGACCTCGATAAAAAGCCCTGCTCAAGAAGAGCGGGGTTTTTGTCGTCTTGGAATAGTTTACAAATTATTTCAAGGCAAGGTTCTTTTACAATTAATACAAAAGGAGGATACATTATGGCTAGAAAAATTTCGGCTCATCTCATTATCATCGATCCGCAGAAGGATTTTATGGACGATGCTACAGCTGCTTTGCCGGTGCCGGGTGCCAATGAGGATATGCGGCACGTGGCCGCGATGATTGATCGCATTGGAGTAAAACTGGAGGATATCCATGTCACGCTCGATTCTCATCGGGTGATTGATGTGGCGCACCCCGGCATGTGGCGAGACCAAAATGGCGACCAACCGGCGCCGTTTACTATCGTCACTGTCCAAGATATCCAAGCGGGTATCTGGACTCCGCGAAATCCTGTGTTTCGCCCGCGCCTGCTGGCCTATGCCCAGGCGTTGGAACAACAAGGTAATTATCCGCTCATGGTTTGGCCGGAACATTGCCTGATTGGCACGCCTGGTCACAATGTACAAGAGGATTTAGTGAAAGCGCTGCAACGCTGGGAGCGACAAGCCTTTGCCAATGTGGATTATGTCACCAAAGGCACCAATGCCTTTACGGAACATTATGGGGCATTGATGGCAGAGGTACCGGATCCGCAAGATCCGTCTACCGGTCTCAACACCCAATTCCTGGAGATCCTGATGCGAGCGGATATAGTGGCGATTGCCGGTGAGGCACTTTCTCATTGTGTGAGATCTACCGTCCAGCAAATTGCAGATAATATCGGCGAGGATCACATCAAAAAATTCTACATTTTGACTGATGCGGTCAGTCCTGTGCCGGCTGTGCCGAATGGCCCGGATTTTCCAGCCATGGCTCAGCAGTGGCTCAAGGATATGGAGGCTCGGGGAATGGCGTTGACCACCACCGAAGCCTTTCTCAACTAAGGAATCTATGCGGTTTGGTTGCCAGATAAATATCCGGCAACCAAACCCAAACTTTTAGAAAAAAGGAGGATGCAGAATGGCACGCTTAACGGATGACGGGATGGAGGAAGGACGGATCGGCGGAGGAAATTTTACCTACACCGGAGCGCGCATTGAACGGCTTGGGGCAACGGAGTATACCTTAGTCACAATTGCCGTGGATGAAACGGGTTCTGTGGCTGGATGGGAGAATGATCTGCGCTCCGCTTTGGTGGCAGCAGTGGAGAGCTGTAAGAGGTCTCCGCGGTCTGATAATTTGTTGGCGCGGGTGGTGACATTCGGGTCTCAATATCGGAACGGAGTGAATGAGATCCATGGATTTAAACCACTTGCCGAGATTGATGTGGCGCAGTATCCGGATATTTGTCCCGGCGGAATGACACCGCTTAATGATGCGGTTTTCAGTGCTGTTGGCGCGATGAACGCCTATGGCAAACAACTAGTAAATCAAGATTTTGGCGTCAATGCCATTGCCTTTGTGATTACTGATGGTTATGACAATGCCTCTGTTACTTCTCTGGCCATGATTAAGGAGGAAATCCGAAAAGCCATTGTGGGAGAACAGGTCGAGTCTATTGTGACTGTCCTGATCGGTGTTAATGCTACGGAATATGCAGCTACATTGCAGGCTTTCAAAGATGAGGCGGGCATGACCCAATTCATTGATATCGGCGAAGCGACTAAAGGCAAATTAGCCAAGCTGGCACAGTTTGTTTCTCAGTCTGTATCTAGCCAAAGCCAGGCGCTTGGGACAGGCGGTCCTAGTCAAAATATTGCGGCCGTAATCTAAATAAACGGCGTAACCCTAACTGGGCGGTGACACATCTGTGCATCGCCCGTTTTTTTTCAAGGAGGAAGGTATGCAATTTTATGGCGATAGTTTTTTTCACATCGGACAGACCCATTTGACGACCGGCAAGCCATGCCAAGATTATGCGCTGGCGGAAGTGGGTGCAGAGGTGGCGTATGCCCTGGTGGCTGACGGTTGTTCTAGCGGAGAACGTACGGATATCGGCGCGCGCATAGTGGCGCTTACGACGTTGACAGCGATGAAGCAGACAGAAAAAAAACAGGCCATGCTTCCCGCGGAACAATTTTTTCCGCAAGTGGATGCGTGGCGAGAGCAGTCTTTAATGGCGACTCAATCTCTCTTGGGCGTAACGCCGCTGGATCTGTTGGCGACCTGCGTTTCAGTTATGTTGACCCCTGGTGGAGGATATGTGCGCATAGAAGGGGATGGGGTGGTGGCTATTAAATATCACACCGGGGCTATTCGCATGTTTCGTTTCGATTGGAATAACAACATGCCGTTCTATCCGACGTATCGAACACTGGGTTTACAGTTATTTGTGAAAGCGCACGGAGGCGTCACCACGGAGGAATGTTTGCGAGAAGAGGTGTGGTTATGGGATAGTGTCGGGCAATGCGTTCAGGAACAGGTTAGAATGCATTCTGTGCAGGATGGCCTTGCCGGCATCAAGCAAATGTTGGAAGCGGAAGAACTGGCAAAGGAAGTTACCTGCGTGGCTGTTTTTTCCGACGGGGTGTGTCAGATTGATGGCGTAGATTGGCAAGATGCGGTGCGGGAATTCCTGGCCTTCAAAAATATGGCAGGGGAATTCGCTAAACGGCGAATGATTCGCGGAATTAAAGATCTGCACAAAATCGGCAGAGGTCCCATGGATGATATCGCTTATGCGGTCATCCGGGTGGAAGCTCAACAGGAGGAAGAAAATAATGAAGACGGCAAATTTGAAAGTGCTTTTGGACGGACGTAGGCCACTTATCTTGCGTCCTGCTGATCACAAGGCCACCGGCGGGGAGGGAGCGGTGTATATTGTCGGGGGAATAGCAATTAAGATTTATTCCGACCCAAAACGGATGCGGAGGGAGGCTTTGGTAGAAAAAATCAAAAGCCTGGCTACTCTGCAGCATCCCTATATTGTCGCTCCGAAAGGGGTTGTCTGTGCTGAAAGCGGCGAACCGATTGGTTGTTATATGGACGCCGTGGAGGGCGAGCCTTTGGCCAGAGTGTTTACGAATGATTTTAGAGCAAGGCAGCAATTTACCGAGGCTCAAACCAACACGCTGGTGGCGCGGATGCGGGAAGTAGTTTTGACTGCGCATAAAGCCGGCGCTTTGTTGGTGGACGCCAATGAATTGAATTGGCTGGCGAAAGTGGATGTTGCCACTGATCCCGAACCGCGGGTTATCGACGTGGATTCTTGGGCTATTGGGCGTTGGCCGGCAACAGTCATTATGCCTTCTATCCATGATTGGCACACCAAAGGATTTACACAACTCAGTGACTGGTTTTCTTGGGGCATAGTAACCTTCCAGATATATACCGGCATCCATCCTTACAAAGGAGTGCTGGCTGGATATGCGCGACAGGAATTTGAACGACGGATGAAGGAAAACGCTTCTGTGTTTACGCCGGGTGTGAAACTGAATCATGCCGTGCGGGATTTTTCCGGGATACCGGGGCCATTGCGGGATTGGTATGTAAAAGTCTTTCGCGATGGGAAACGTTTGCCACCACCATCTCCATTTGCACAAGGTGTGCCGATGGCACAAGGGGCGGTTGTTGCGCGGATGATTACGACAGCCATAGGCAATCTCATCCATGAGAAAATCTATGCCGCGAACAATGACCAAGTCATTCGACTATTCCCTTGCGGAGTGGCTCTGCTGGCATCCGGGAAATTGATAGAGCTGGATAGTGGAAATCAAATCGGCATGGTGCACGCCAATGATTGCGAAGTGGTACGTGCCAAAGGAGGGTGGCTGGTAGCGGAGGAACGCGCGGGGAAATTTGCCTTTAACTACATCCGTGCGACTAATTTTTTAGCTGAACCGCTGACCGTGACCGCTCAAATAAGGCGGATCATGCGCTTTGAAAACCGGCTATTTGCGGTACTGGATAATGGCCTAGCCGAATTGGTATTAGCCGTTTTGGGAAAACAGATTTTGTCTGTCGGTCATGTATGGGGCGCCATGGTTAAGGCGACGCTATGGTTTGACGGCGTCGGTATTCAAGATACCTTCGGGGCGATGTACGTGATTGCTCCTTTCGGTGAGAAAGCCTGTGCGCAAGTGCGGGTGCGGGAGTTGGATAAATTGCGAGTAGTCTCAGCCAAAGCGGGAAATCGCTTTATGGCTTTCGTGGGACTCAATATTAAAGGTGAATACCAAAAAATAGAACTGACCTTTGATCGGGAATATCGCACCTATCAAGTGTGGATAGGCGACGCGGATGGACCGGATCTGAATATGGCACTCCTGCCCAAGGGTGTGATGGCAACCATTGTGAATGACGGCGAGCTGGTAATTTTTGTTCCAGGCAGTGGCGCCATTAACAAAATTCAAGACAAATATATTGGCACTGATTTAATCCTGGGGGAATGGGATAATCAGGTGGTCTATGTGCGACAGGGCGTCGCGTGGAGGATGCGCATGCAATAAGGAGGACTAGGATGAAAATTGCTTTAGGTGGGAGCGCAAGTAACCCGGCTCACTACGGCCACAAGTTTTTAGCGGAAGCCGTTTTAAAAACAGGAGAATTTGACCGGGTCCGCTGGATTGTTTCCGGCGAGCGTCCGGACAAACCCGGCATGCCGGCCGTGTTCCATCGGTGGCAGATGACGCAACTGCTGGCCATGGATCAATTCATCGAAATTGCCTACGAAAAAAAGCAGGCCGTTTCCACTGTTGAGGTTATTCGCCGGACACAACAAGAATTTCCTCAAGCGGAAATTGTGTGGTATTGCGGTTCAGACCATTTCCTTGCCCGCAGGCAATTTGCCGGGGTGTGTGATGTGGAAGCCTTTTGGGAGGAAGGGGAATGGTTGATGAACCATCAACCATTTCTAATCGCTGTCAGAAAAGGAGCGACGCAAGAAAAAATGCGCTATCCCGAAAAGTGTCTCTTTTTGGAATCAGCGATTCCGGAAATTTCCAGTACGCATATCCGGCAAAATGTGCGCGATAAAAAAGATAATCAAATTTTTACCGCGCCGGCCGTGTTGCAGTATATGGAAAAAAATCGCCTGTACTATTAACTTAGTCGTAAGCGCCGGTTCCAAATGGAACCGGCGCTCTTTAAGTTATCCACAGGTGTACTATTGACACTATTTAGATGGTGTGCTAACTTATATGTATTAGTGTTGTTAATACACTAAGTAAAGAAAGGTTCTTTGATAAAACTAAGTTTAAAACCCAATATTTCCTAAATAAGGAGGAGAAAAGATGAACATCGTATGTGACAAGGCTAAGCGAGTGATGGGAGTGGGGTGTTGGGCAGACGGATTTGTTCCACTGCGCGGGCAAGTGATGACCCTGGAGGAGGAAGTTAGGAAAAACGGACTGGCTCCGGTGGTCAATCGTCTGAAGAGGTTAGGCAACTTTGAAAAAGCAGAAGAGCTGATGGAGCGGTATCAGCACTAGTCAAAGGTCTAATTTTTTTAAACTGAAATAGTGTATAAAATACACAAAAGCTATGGAAACCGAGATTCTTCAGTTTCCATAGCTCACCTTAAGATTTAAGATCTGGAAAATTTCTACTAAATTTTTTTGTAGCAACTTTCTGATCTCAAGATTGAGAATCAGCGCGTTCCTTAAAATTAAAGACCTAAAGAAGAAAGAGGAAATAGCTATAAAAAAATAGCATTCATGGAAGGTGGCTAACCGCCAAAAGGAGAAGAGATGAAAAAACTTTTTGAGTTGGATAAACCTATCATCGGCAGTCTGCTGGAAACGGACACCTACAAAGTCAGAATGCTGTACTACATCTGGAATTTTTTCCCGCGGGTGAAGACAAAATTCGCTTTCAAGAATCGGACCGCTTCCGTGCGATTGGCAGAAACAGTTGACATCGAAAAAGTGCGGGAGCAACTGGCAGCGGCTGCCAAATTGAAATTTCGGAAAGATGAAATCGCCTATCTGCGTGAGAATGAGAAGTATCCAGAAGAATTTCTCCAATTTTTGACAGAGCTGGAGCTTTCAGGAATTACAGTGTCTCGTGATGGCGATGGTCAATTGGCCATTGAAACCGCGAGTGACTATTGGGCAAAAACCACACTTTGGGAATTGATTGCTCTTCCCATTGTCAATGAGCTGTATGCGAGACAAGCATTGGCAGAAAACAACATTGGTCAGGCGAAAGTCATTGCCGAAGGCGAACGGCGCCTGCAGGAGAAAGTCAAATTGCTCAAGGGAACTGGCGTCAGGGCTTTGCAATTCGGATTGCGCCGACGCCTGAGCGGTCCCTGGGAAAAACACGTGACTGAAATGGCCTTGGAGCTGATGCCGGAAACTATCGTGGCGGTTTCTAACATGGACTTGGCACGGGAATTGGGAACGGCTTATGGCGGAACCAATGCGCATGAGCTTTCTATGGCACTCAATGCCATTCGGTGGAAGGAGGGGCGGCAAGCGGCTTGGCAAGCGCAATATGAAGTGTTTGAAAAATGGTTTCAGCTTTTCAACGGCCAGGCACGCATAATTCTGCCGGATACTTTCGGATCAAAGCAGTTTCTGGAAAACATCCCACTGGAATTGGCGCAACAGGCCATGGGATTCCGGCAAGACTCTGGCGATCCCTTGGAATTCGGTCGGTGGGTGTTGGCCATGTGGCAGCGTTGTGAAATCGAAGCCCGGACCCGCACATTGTTTTTCAGTGACGGACTGAAAGCGGAAAAAATGCTCCAGATTGAGGAAACATTCCGTGATCAGACTAAAATTCTTTTCGGTTGGGGCACCAATTTCAGCAATGACACCGGTTTTGTGAAAGCACTTTCTATCGTGATGAAGTTGGTCATGGCTGATGGCAATCCGGCAGTGAAGCTGAGTGACAACCTGGCCAAGGCTATCGGAGATCCGGCAGCGGTGGACAGAAGCAAAAAACTTTTCGGCTATGCAAGCACTTTCAATGAAAAGTGTGAATACTAAAAACTGTGACGAGAGAAAAAGATTTTTCTCTCGTCCATCCATATCTGATTACAAATTTATTGCAATCAGATAACGATGAGTTCTTTGAAAATAAAATATAAGGAGGAAGATGGTGCATATCTTACCGGTGGTCGGTCATCAAAAAGGAGCGCTTATTTTTTGGGAGAAACTGCTCGCGCTAGGCGTGCAGGAGGATTTCAAAAATCCAGATTATATCCTAGTTTTGGGAGGAGATGGCACATTTCTGGGAGCAGAAAGAGATTATTATCAGCTGCAAAAACCTTTTGTCGGCGTCGGATTCGGCAGTATCAATTTCCTGCTCAACCGGGCCATTCAAAATCCGGAGGACCTTCTTGCCAGAATGCAGGAAGAAAATTGGATCAAGTTTGCGATGTGTGGCATGGATGCAGTGATAACAACTGATGAAAAAATTGAGAAGGGTATTGCCTTCAATGATATCTATGTGAAATCAATGGATCCTACCGGTGTTGTCGAATTGGAACTGGAGACGAAAGAATATTCAGCGCTAGAGCTGAAAGGCGACGGCATGATCATCGCGACGCCGCAAGGCAGTACGGCCTATAACCGCAATGCCGGCGGAACCATTCTGCCTCTCAGTAGTATGCTGTGGTGCTTGACGGGTATCTGTACGGCGAAACCTTTCCACGTGACAATCGAGCAGCAGGAAATTTTAGTGAAGATTAAAAGGAATAACGCAGTGGTCGTCACGGACAACAAAATTTTTTATGGGGCGCGAGAATTGCGTCTTGTTCCCAGTCAATTCAAAGCGGAGGCGTGTTTCTGCCAGGAAGAAAAATTTGAAAAGAGGCGCTATAACGAATAATCAAAAAAAATAAAAGGAGAAAGCTATGTTTACAAAACCCATTGAAGAAACAATTGAATATCTCAAGCAAAGAGCCTTGGATTTTGGGCGCGGTTGTGACAAGGTGTATGTTTCTCTTTCCGGAGGCGTTGATTCTGCTGATGTGGTTGCAATTTTGTGCGAGGCATACGGCTGTGATCGCGTGGTGGCGATGTTTCGTGACATAAAGAATGATCCGAAGCATTTGGTCGACGTAAAAGAACTTCAGCAAGTTTTGGGTTTTCGACTGATAGTTATTGACGCCAATCCGCTGTATAAGGAATTCTTGCGGCAATGCCAACAGCAGTTTGGCCAGGACTGGGTTGAAGAAGGAACCCAGGAGGCCGGAGTGACTGGCTGGGAGAGCGCCTATGGTTCTCTTAAATCCAGATTTACCACTCCTTTTGCCGGCTTCATCGCCAAGGCGGTAGACGGCGGAAGAGGGCGAATTTTCGGCACCGGTAATGCGGAGGAGGACATTCTGCTGCGCTACTTCGATAAATTCGGGGACGGGGCTGTGGATAATAATATTTTGGCCGGATTGACCAAAATGGAAGTGCGGCAAATCGCTCTCTGGTTTGGCCAAAAATATAAGGCCACGGTCTTCAGAAAAATTGCCGAAAAAATTCCTTCTGCCGATCTCAAAGCGAACGGCGACGAGCACAATGACGAAAATGAGCTGAATACTTGGGCTAAAAACATGGGATTTGCTATCCAGCTTTCCTATGGCAGCCTCGAGAAAGAAGGTAATATCGCCTGGCTGGTCAAAGAAGATTTGGATCAAGGAATTGTTACTGGAGAAAAAGCCGGTTGGGATGAAAGGAGTCTAAAAAGCATCTTGGGATACACGGAGGATGAAATCCAACTCGTTCAATTTGTCCGCCGCATTGAACGATCCACTCGCCACAAGCAGCTGGGAATTCCTGGTGTGACTAGGCTTGAACTTAGGAGGCTGGGGCTGGTGGATTAGTAAATCTAAAAAGTTATTTTTAGGAGAAACGACATGGCTTGTAAAATGGTTGTTGTAAATTTCGATAAGCGAGAGCGGGACCTGTATTATATGGTTAAATATGAGCTCAAGCCTGATCGTCAATGGAAGCGCCAAGAGATGAGAATTATGCGCGCTATCGAACTGGGTAATATGAAGTAATAAAATCAAAACGCGACTCTTCTGTCATTGCACAGGAGAGTCGTTATTAATTTAAAAAAGGAGACAGGTATGAAAAAAATAAGTTTTACCAAAAAAGAATTACAGGTGGTGTTCGAAAAAGATTTTTCTCCGGAAAAGTTGCTGCAATTTTTAGTCGCTGATTTTGGGGAAATATATGTTGCAGATGCCGGAGTGTGGGAAGGGTACACCATCGGCCAGCACACCCTCATGGTGCTGCGTCAATTTGAGCGTTATTTTGGCGCACAACCTTTGCCCGGCAATTTCGACATCGGTATGTTTCGTCTGATTTTAGCTTTACATGACACGGGCAAGCAGGAAGCCATTGCCCGCGGGGACAAAAATCAGCAGCACCGCTATACCGTCCAAATAATCGAGGCATTTTTTGATACGCTGGATTTTCCGGAAGCCAGCAAAAAGCTGGCCGTGGCGCTCATTGAAGAAGATGCTATCGGAAAATATATCAGAGGAAAGAATGATGTTTTCCGGACAGCTGGGCTGATAGAACAAGCGGCCGCAAAGGGCGGCATGTTTGTGCAAGATTTTCTGGAGCTGCTAATCATTTTTTATCGAGTGGATGCGGGCAGTTATACCGAGGATGCTGGTGGTTTCAAGTCCCTGGATCATCTTTTCGCCTTTGACCACAAAAAACCGGCTCTGGCGTTTGCTCCCGAAATCGCTATCAAGATGGAAATCTTGCAAAAGCATATTATGTAGTAATAATTGCGAATTTAGGCACAACTCTCTTGCAATATAATTTGTAGGAGAGTTTTTTATAGTAGGATTAATAGGAAATAAGTGGTAACTAATTTGATTGTAGTTGCTGAATGAAATAATGGTGCATAGCTTAAAAAGATAAGTGCTGCACAGCAATAGGTGTTGCTAGGGAGTCACTTGATGAGGTAAAATATTGGGTTGTGTTTTTAGGGCATTAAATTGGGGTGTTTGCAGTTGACAGAATTTAGCAAAGATGGTATCCTTTTACATTGCGATAAAAGTGTCGCATGAGGTTGTTCGTTGAAAATTTAAAACCTTAAATTTTCAGAAAATCACATCAACATTATTCGGAGGGATATTATGACCGCAGCAACTCAGTATGTACAAACTACAGAAGCACCCAAGGAAGGCGTGGCAGGAGAAAAAGCAACTGTTTTTGATGTGGAGACAATGAATCCAGATGAGCTTAACGATCGTCTCAAGTTAGTCACGGTTGAAAGAATGCGCGAGTTACTGCAGAGGCAGTCGGCATTGCAAAAAGAAATCAATAATCTGGCTAAGAGCTTTGACAAGAATGCTCTTGATATGAAATTGGTTGATCTGCAAAATGTTAATGCAGAGATTGCCATACGTCAGGAGGATCTTGGTTCGATTACTGCATCTATTTCTGCCATTGCAGAGTCTTTTGAGATGCATAGTCAGTCAGCTTTTAAGGAAACATCGGAAGATATTGCGAAACGTGAACAAGCCAACGGGGGCCTGCGAACAGCGCAGGAAGATCAAGCAAATAAAGTGGTTGCACGTGATGCGGCTAAGAAATCTTTTTGGCCTTTTGGTAAAGCAAAACGGATAGAGGCTGCAGAAGCAGACCTTATGCAATCCAAAGAAGGTATTGAAAAAGCGGAAAGAGATATTATCGTGACAGAAGAACAGATACGGTTGGATGTACGCTCCCGCGTACATAACGCTCGTCTTGATCAATCATACCTTGCAATTGCGGAGCTTGTCGGCAGTGCGTTGAAAGTTCTGAGTTCCGATATACAGGAGCTCAACGAAGGCATCGTTACTACGCAGGGCTCCTTGACGGATGCGATTGCCAAGCGTGCTTCTGTCTCGGAAGAGATGAAAGGCATGAAGGAGTCCGTTCAAAAGCTTGCGGATGATATTCTGGCAAAGAAGGCAGATATGAAAGATATGCCTGATCGTCTTGATCCAGCCTATCAAAAAATGAGTGTTGAAGTTGATAATCTTGAATTGAAGTGGAAAAGCAATAATGATCGTTTGGCTCTGCTTGAAAACACTTTTTCAAATCTGGATATCGCTATCAAGAGCTATAAAGGCTCATTGGGCGCTATGCAGATGGCTGTTAAACTTGCGAACAATGAAAACGAAAAGTTTCGTATTATCAAACGCAAGGCTCGTGATATTGGAAACAATATCACAATGTTGCTGAAGGCTGTAACTCGGGCCAGTGTGAATGACGGTCTTGACCGAGGCGTGAATGCTATGGAAATCGCCGTGTTCAGAACAGCGAAGCAGGTGGCAGTTGCAAGCTCAGGACAGATAATTGAGATGGTGAAAAGAAATATTGAGGTTATGGACCAGCTTAATGGAATAGACACTACCGGTGATGCAGTTCTTGCGGAACAGTCAAAGGAATATGCGGAATCTGTAGAGAAAATGAGGAGGGGATATTCCAAAATAACCCCTAATATTCCAGGTATATCAGTCTTAGCCAAAGAGGAAGAGAAGTCTGGCCAACCGGTTGTAAAGGAAGAAGATGATGCTTTTTAATTTCAACAGTTGACTGATAGGCTATTGTGGCAACAACCCATTTTGGTTGTTGCCACTTTTTAATCCCATTACCAATATTAAGGAGGACGACATGCCCACGGCTGATACGAGTACGATTATATCCGGACAACGTAATTTGAAGAAATATATTGCGTGCGTTCAGCAGGAGATTGATGTTTGGGATGCGTTCTTCCGTTCAAGAAAATTTGATTGGATGTCAAATAAACAACTTGAATCGTGGTTAGATAGCTTTCGCATATCAATTAATGCACTGGAGGGAAATTATGTCTTTGACAGTGGTCTTTCACTGGATATTGTTGCAAATTCTTCTGGTTTTCCAAAAAACTATCATATCGATGAAGTAGCGGAGCAATGGAAATCATTACAGATTTCCGGATACAACAAATCTATCACTAAACTGAAGAAAGCATTCATTGACCAGATTTTTTCTGCAAGAAGGATAAATAGTCCATTATTGGAGGAGATATCAAAAGCATATGTTGAGAAAACACTCAGTGTGTCTGAACCCATGCATTTATATCGGTTTAATTTTATTGAGCCGTGTAATGCGCCGAACGGGCGAAAGGCTTTTTTGTGCGAATGGAGTCAATATACCATCCAGTCTATTCTCGTAACATATACTATGTTATTTGAGTCGGCTGATGACTGGGAAGCTGATGATGTTAATATGAAAATATTATCTCAGGTTCTTCGGAACGAAACAGACATGCTTACAAAGTTGGATGAATTAGCAGCAGATATTGATTTTTCTAATGCTAAGATATTCCCAAAATGGATTGGAAGAATAATCGTAGGTCCATTGTTTATATCGCATCTGACACAAGACAAGCATGAATTACAAGATGCTTTGAATGCAATGGCTGACAAGGATGAACATGTCTGTGCCTCGCGGATTATTTATGAATATGTCCTTTCCAGAGAAGAATCAAGTGTGATGTCCATCAAAGATCCAAATGGCGTTGAGCATGAATTTATGCAAAAATTTGCCGTAAGGAGTGATGGTGAATATCGCGAACGAGGTGTTACGTATTTTGAGAAGTTTCTTTTTGCTCCACATCTTGTTATGCAATTACTGGATGGGGAGTATCGCAAAGAAATCGGTCATCAACTTATAGGAACAGGAGAGTAAACACCATGAAAGGTACTAGTGCTATTTCAATAACTGAAAAAGAGTTGCGTGAAAAATTGAAGGATGCTCAACCCATCCTCAAGGAGGCAACATTCACAGTAAAAGTCGGTGATGAATCGTCTACACCAACTCTGCTACAGAGTAGTCCTGGTGGACAGGAAGAAGAGCAGTCCATCAGTGTGTGGAAGTTGATTCATGATATTAATTCTGAGGATGATTTGTTAAGTGATATGCGATCACACGCATTATTGACAATTCGTCGCGGGATACAGATAGGGCTTCATATATCTAGCGCATATGGTGCGCGTGCTGGCATACCTGACTCAAACAGGGAAACGGGCACGCAAGCGCAGATAACGGAAATCAGTGAGAAGAAACAGACAGCCGCGGCGATAGCACTGTTTTCCATGACGCGCTACATAATGTGGAATATGCAATCAGTCCTTGACAATAATGCGTTTCTCGATAATGTAAACATCGTGATAGACGAAGTCGAGCTTTCTCGAACTGTACCTGCCATTAAAGGCGCTGTATTTTTTCTCGGAAAAAATATTGAGTCTCAGGTTGGAAAGGATGATGCTCGATTGGCCGCTGTTGTTTATAAATATGCGGAGGTCTTGCAAGATGATATCTTAAACAGGATGGATTCTTTCAAACATACCAGTGTCTTCACAGATGTTACGTATCAACTTGAAGAGACTGACTTCGTGATTGCGGGATTTGAAGAAATGACACTGTCTCAGAATACAGTGGAGGTTAAGGAGGTTTATCCGGCGGATGTCATAGGCAGTTCAAAGGCCGTGGCGGAGGTGGAGGATGCTGTAAGTAAACTTTTCTTGTATGACTTTGAGACACAAACTCATCCAATCAAAGACCTGGGAGGAATTCAGTCGCCCATGTTACTTTCAGGACCTCCCGGTAATGGTAAAACATTACTTCTTTCGTTGGCAAGAACCCTTGCGCGAGATTATGCTGCGGCATCGGGATTGCCCTTTCGTGACTTAGTGGTACCGAATATGGTATCCAAGATGCAAGGTGAGTCATCGGATTTGGCAAAGGCCTTTCTGCAAAAGTTACTTGATCCACGGACTATTAATCTGGGTATCGGTGACGAATTCGAAGCGGTGATGCCCAATCATGGCTCTGATGACGTATCGGAGGGAGACAAAAAGGTTGCAGTGGAATTTTTGAAGGGCTTGAGTGGTGTGAGTAGCGTGGATAGGATGAATTTCCTCTTTATGGCGGCGACAAATTTTCCTGAAAATATTGACCCAGCTTTTATGAACAGGGTTAAATCCAGGAATTATATTGCCGGGGCAGAAACAATGCAGGATTATATTCGTTTTATAGTGATGAATTTGCGGAAGCTTAACCAGCGTTACCCTAATCTGATCAATCTGACAGGGGTTGATTGGAACATGGATCTGCGGTCTTCTCGCATGGCAGATGATATGCAGGTGCTTGTCGATCCGAGAATGGGTGTGGCAGATATCCAGGCGAAAGCACTGGAGCACTATGCTCCTGATGATATCCGTTTTTTCGCACTTTTTTTTCACATGATGAAGTCGCGTCAAAAGACATTTTCTTTGCGGGATTGTGATAACGCCATCGGTGGTGCCAAGGCGCATTTGGCTGGTTTTAAAGTTCCCTTGGAATGGATTACTGAACAGCGGCATTATATTGTTCAGCCATCGGAAGTTAAGACCGGGTTAGTTACCGATTTGGCAAAGGATTATGTGGCTACCAGCGGCATCAATTTTGTACAGATATTCACCCAAAAGATCATGTATTATGCAGAGGAGGCATTGCGCATGGCAGAAGTAAAACAACAACGCGAGATTGAAGAATATGCTGAGAAACGGCTTGTTAACTATTTGGGCGAGGAAGCGTTTAAAAAGAAGCTTGGCCTTTTGGCGGATAGCTGATTAGCAGGCAAGGCGTGTATGGATATATCTGTATCCATACACGCCTTTTTATTTGACAAAATATGGATTATTCCTTATGATAGTACATCAACAATAAGTTGTTGAAGCGTATTTTAACGGAGACATGTCCTTTGAAAATATATGCAAAAAAAGGGGGTTTTATGAGAAAGATACACGAATTGATTCTCCGTGGCGGGGGATTGATACCAATTGACGAACCAGAAATGGTGCGTCGATACAATGCTTGTTTGATTGATATGGGACTCAGACCTACGGAACTGAAAAGATTTCATATCGATTGCATGGGCTGGAGTCCTGAAATTGCTGAAGAGAAGGGGGATAATAGCTATCTCTCTTATAGTGAAGCCAATCCTTTGGCTATTATTTTAATGCCAAAACAGCGCTATGCACCTATTTATTTCCCGTTTCATTCGTTTGATTGGGCCTTGATGAAGCAATGGTTTGATATGCACACGCTGCAGATTGTGGAAATAACGAAAAGTAGTGGTATCTGGCTGGATATTGATCAAGAGGTAGAGACATATCAAGACTTGAGAGATTTGCTTATGGTGGATGGGGTGATTGTGCGGGCAAATACGCCATCACGAATAATGCAAGAGTCAGCGCAGCAAAGGGAACTTGTGCGCAACATTATGCAAGAAAGAGATATTATAATGATTGAGGACCTTGCATTGAGTTTGGCTGAGTCTGCAAAAAGTATCGGCGATATGCGATATCGGCAAGTAGTAATCGGCGATATGCAATTCTCAGACGTGTCTATTTTTTACACGCGTGCATTTGGAGGTTCATTTGTCTTTTGTGGCGTAGGGCTGCGAGGGGATGATAATCATTTTGTGCTCAACAAAAATACTGCTTGGCGGGCAAAGGGCGTCGATTCGATTATTGATAGAAATATTTTTGCAAGGTTGGAGAAGCTGGGCCTTATTGATTATGAGGTTGGCTGGTGGAAGAATGAAATACATCAACTAAAGATCATGCGGGATTCATTCTTAATGGAGGTCTTGGATGTTAAATTTCCCGAGGTTGCTTTTTATGAGTTGAATTCGGCGAAGCAAAAGGGATTGATTCAGGATGTTTCTGAAGAGTTGCCGGTTGAATATTTTGAACTTAAATATTTAATCAAGACCTTGGAAAAAGGAGAAATTCCAAAAAAAATAGACGATTGTATCCGACCATTTCTAGCCCATCCTTCCAGCAAGACAAACGCCTTAGCCGCGGAAGTGCTATGGCATGTACTTACTCTGGTATGTGACGGACGGCAAATCGTTCATTTATATCGGTATGACAAAGATGATTTTTTTGTAGCATATGATAGTTGGAAGACACCGCGACAGAAGTGGGCGAGAAAGATGATTGAAGAGTATTATCAATATCGACTAATGAAAATATGATAAAAAAGGAGGTATTTGATTTATTCTTCGGTAATGGTATGATTTAGGAAAAGAATTCACAGTAATGATGCTGTGGAGCACATAAAAAAAGAGTGCAAGGAGGATATGATGGGATTACTATTCAGGCCAAGTGAGATTATGGGGACATTGCTGTTGCTGGTGGTGCTGTTGCTGCTGGTGGCTAAGAATACTGAATCAGGAAAAAAATGGCTCATCGAGAGGTTTGGTGAAGAATGGAGCAATAAAGCCATCATCCAATTTTTTGGTTGGCCTATGGTGATTGTGGTGCCAATGATGTTCCTTCCGGACCAGTTTCGGATGGATGTCGTGGAAGCGGGAATTGCTTTCGTAGTCTTCTTAATCTGGAGGTCCTGGAGAAAGAAGGGGAGGGTAGATAATTCAACTGAGGGATCTGCGCCTAAAGAGGGAACAGAAACCGTGAAATAGCAATTTTACGCACTGGCCAGTATGCACGGGGTGTTTTGATTAGATAATCAGAACACCCCGTTTTTATTTGACAAAAAAGAACAAATCAGGTATTCTAATATGTTGTTCAAAAAGGAACACGTGTACCTTAAAAGCAGGTTAATAGTCTGTATAAATTAAAATTCTACGCTTGGAGGTGGTTGGAATGAATGAAAAGGATGATGTAATGGTAGATACAAAAAGACATTTTGTATGGCGACTGTTGCTCGGGATGGGCATGCTGTTCTTTAAAAGCATAGCGAGCTTTTTTAGGGCAATCTATGGCGTATCAGCAGCTGCAGGCATGCAATATGTACAATTGGTTCAAAAAGTTGTTCAAAGCAGAAAAGCACTGCTGACAAAAGCAATCGCAAATCTGCTGTACATTTTTACACCAATTGCGTTTATGCTTGCTCCGGCTGGTTTGGTGGTGTTTGTGGTTGCCCTATTTGTTGTTGTGGATCAAACGCTTATCTATGACGAATCGGTAGCGACAGAATTTTCAGATCCAGCAAACAATAAGCTGGATGTGGGAGCCAAAGGCGCACTCCTTTTCAAAGCATCACATCATCAGTTGGAAGAAATGCTGAATCGTTTCCCGTATTGGAGTGCTAATGATCCAGCAGTGTACCCTCAAGGTTGGTGGGACAATTCAAAAAACACCCAGCGAGGTGTGTGGTGGGCAACTTCTCAGTTGGCTGAAATTTTATCCACTCGCATCACTCGATATGGCACTGGTCAGCCAGAAAA
>JBAZXY010000004.1:0-23760 GCA_041659585.1 Parcubacteria group bacterium
TGCATGGTTTGCTATGGGCGGTATTTTCCTGTTTGTGGTGATAGTGGGCTTTCCAGCCAGCGCGGTGCGGGCGGGGGTGATGGGGGCGCTCCTTTTGTGGGCCATGAAAAATGGGCGCTTGGGTAATGCCCAAAATGCCATTATTTTTGCGGCTGGCATGATGCTGCTATTTAACCCATTATTATTGCGCTGGGATACGGGCTTTCAGTTGTCTTTTTTGGCCACGGCGGGCATCGTTTATTTCTATCCGGTGATTGAAAAATATGCTATCAAGAAGCACGGTCTGGCATTTTTTAGCGAAATACTGTTTCTGACGTTAAGCGCGCAAATTTTCGTGCTGCCCATTATTCTTAATGATTTCCAGAAACTGCCGGTGATTTCCCCCTTGGCGAATTTGCTGGTCTTGCCGGTCATTCCGGTGACGATGCTGTTGGGATTTTTAATGATTGTTTTTGCCTTCCTGATTCCACCCCTGGCCACGGTTTTTTCTTGGTTGACTTTTCTGCCTCTACGCTATGAGACCATGATGGTGGATTGGCTAGCCAGTTGGAAATTTTCTTCTCTGGAGGTAGTTAATTTTTCCTGGGTCTGGGTGGCGATTTGGTATATAATCTTAATAGGACTTTTGTTTTTTGTAAAAAGGAAAAGATATAGTGTGCAGAAGGTGCCCTTTTGAGTGTTCGCCATTTTTCTTTTCCCCAAAAGAAAAGTGGCAAAAAAGAAAACTACCGCATAACTGCATACCAAGACAAATTAACACTATATTTTACTAATAAAGAAAAATGGCCAATTGTAAGTTTGTATAAATAAAACAATGCAACACCGAAAACCCATTTATTTTTCTCTAGTGATTTTATTAGCCATCAGTCTGATTTTGGCTGGGATAATTTTTCATGCGAAAAACCAGGAATTACGGGTGATTTTTTTGGATGTGGGACAAGGCGATGCCATTTTGCTTAGTCAGGGCTCCAAACAGATTTTGATTGACGGCGGCCCCAGCGAGCAGATTTTATTAGAGAAGTTGGGGAAATATGTGCCTTTTTGGGATCGGGAGATTGAATTGGTGATTGCTACGCATCCTGATCAGGATCATATCCAAGGATTATTAGGCGTAATGAAGAATTATCAGGTGGACGGACTGGTAGAAACCACTGCGCAGAGTGAAACGCAACTGGATAAAAAATTTGAGGAATTGCTGACAGAAAAAAAGATTATGAAAATAAAAGCCGAATGGGGACTGGCAATTAAATTGGGAGAGGCTGCAATGGATGTTTTGGATCCGCAAGGCGCGGTGCCGGATGGCATAGTGAAGGACACTAACGCGTATAGCGTGGTCACGAGACTGGTTTTTGGAAAAAATACTTTTTTGTTCACCGGAGACTTTCCGGAAACCAAAGAGGATGAGTTAATCGCCAGCGGAGTGGATTTGAAAAGTACTGTTTTGAAAGTGGCTCATCATGGTTCGAAATATGCTACTTCGGATAAATTTTTGCAGGCAGTGAGTCCTCAGTGGGTCATCCTTTCGGTGGGAAAAAATAATCGCTTCGGTCATCCGGCGCCAGAATTGCTGGAGCGTTTGCGCCATAGCCAGGCGGAAATTTTACGCACAGATGAGCAGGGGGATATTGAATTTAACTGTGCTTCTGCTCAGGAGGATTGCACCTTGGTTGCCAACTAATTTTCTTCGTGATAAATTATACTATAGGAATAAATAATTAACTTGAAAAAAATTATGGATAATCATCCAAAAAAAGAAAGAACGTTTATCATCCTGAAACCGGATGCGATTCAGCGCGGTTTGATGGGAGAAATCATTGCTCGCATGGAAAAAACCGGTTTGAAATTCACTGCCATGAAAATGCTGGTGCCCAGAGCTGAGCAATGTTGGGAACATTATAACAAAGATGAAGCCTGGTTTTTGTCCAAGGGAGAGCGGATTGTGAAGGGTCGCCAGGAGAATGGTTTGCCAGTGGAAAAGGAAGCGATTGAATACGGGCGAGATATTATTCAACAACTGGTCACTTTCATGACTTCCGGTCCAGTGTTGGCTGCGGTGATCGAAGGTAATCAAGCAGTGGGGATTGTCACTAAGATTGTGGGAGGCACTGAACCATTAACTTCTGACATTGGAACTATTCGCGGAGATATGACTATCGATTCCTATGACCTAGCAGGCATTGATGAGCGCGCTGTACGCAACCTAATCCATTGTTCTGACAAGCCGGAAGAAGCGGCGCGAGAAATCAAGATCTGGTTTGAGGAAAGCGAGATTATGAAATATCGTTTAGTGCAGGAGGCTATTTTGTATGATGTGAACTTAGACGGAATCCTGGAATAAATACAAGCAGGATTAGAGGAAAATAAAAAAGCTGAGAGGTTCTCCCAGCTTTTTTATTTTAGTAAAGTATATTCGAATAGAGTATGACATTTTGCTTTGAGTATAAAAAAATAATCCCAGAAGGATTATTTTGTTTTAGATAAAGTTTTGATGCACCGTGTGCAAACTTTCAGTCTTTCCCCGTCAATTTTTTTGCTCTGCAGGTTGATACCGAATTTTCGAAGAGTGGCAATGTTAGAATGACTTCGTTTATTTCCGGTTCTTCCTCCGCGTTCGCAAATTTCACATACTCTACTCATAATGTTATAGATTTCAAATTTATATCAGTATTGATTAGTAACAGAATTAAGAGTATCATAGATATATTAAGTTGTAAAGTTTAATTATGCCAAGTGAAATAGTTCTTATTGCCTTTTATGTCATAATCCTATTGTATTCAGTGATTATCCACGAAGTCGCTCACGGAGTGATGGCTTTGTGGCTGGGGGATGCCACAGCTAAATATGCGGATAGGCTCAATCTTAATCCTGCCAAGCACATTGACCCCTGGGGATCGATCGTGGCTCCTTTGATGATGTTATTGCTCTCTAATTTCCGCTTTGCTTTCGGTTGGGCCAAACCCGTACCTTATAATCCCTATAATCTCAAAAATCAGAAATGGGGACCGGCGTTGGTGGCTTTAGCGGGACCGGCATCAAACATTGCCCTGGCGTTAATTTTCACGACGTTAGCGCGTTTTATTAACATCCCCTCTGCTGCCAAGGCTGATATTATTATTAATTTTAATAACTGGGCGAGTGTAGCCACAGTGGTGTCTGGATCTTTCACTTCTATCATCTTTGAATTATGCATCATCGTGATTTATTGGAACGTTTTGCTAGCCTTTTTTAATCTAATCCCTATTCCGCCACTGGATGGCTCAAAATTACTTTTTTCCGTGTTGCCAATCAAGATAGAAACTCAGGCTGTATTGGAGCAATTTGGCTTTATCTTCCTGCTAATGTTCGTAATTTTCTTCTCCGGTCCGATGGGATTTTTCCTTAATTCGATGCTGAATATCTTTTTCAGCCTAACGCTATAAGTAGTTATATTGACATAAAATAATAAATCACGTATGATTATCATACTAGTTATTCTAGTATGCTCACTCGCGATACTATACGTAGTATTTCGAGTATAGTTTTGTTTAATTAAAAAATTAGATTAGGCCTAAGTTAGTCGTTCTGATAACGTAGACCTTGAAAGACAAAATGCCAACAATCAATCAGCTGAAAAGAAAAGCTCGGAAATCATCTGTCAAAAAGACTAAATCTCCAGCTTTTAGAACTGTTTTTAATACGTTGCGAAACAAGCCAACCGTAACAGATAGCCCGTTCAAGCGAGGGGTTTGTTTGAAGGTAAGCACCACCACTCCCAAGAAACCGAATTCCGCTTTGCGAAAAATTGCCAGAGTAAAATTGACCAATGGAATGGAAGTGACTGCCTATATTCCAGGAATCGGACATAATTTACAGGAACATTCCATTGTGATGTTGCGTGGAGGAAGGGTAAAAGATCTTCCGGGTGTGCGTTACCATATTGTGCGAGGGGTGCTGGACAGCGCCGGAGTAGCTGGTCGCAAGCAAGGTCGCAGTAAGTATGGAGCGAAAATTGAAAAAGCTAAAGACTAGTTAATAATAACAGTACTAATTTATTAATAGAACTGGTGCGGGGTCAACAATTCGTTGCTGCTCGTACCTCACAGATAAAATGCCGAGAAGAAAAAGAATTTTTAAGAAGAATATTAAACCAGATTCAAAATTTGGTAATTTGTTGATAGGAAAATTTGTGGGATATATCATGAAGGAGGGGAAAAGAACCACTTCAGAGCGGATTATGTATGATGCTTTTGATATTATCCACGAGCGTACCAAGAAAGGTGGATTGAATACTTTTGAGCAAGCCATCAAGAACGTCGCTCCTCTAGTAGAGTTGAAATCTCGCAGAGTGGGTGGTGCTAACTATCAGGTTCCTGTGCCGGTTTCTGGCGATAGAAGAACTACTCTAGCTATGCGATGGATAAATATTGCTGCGAGTTCTAAGAAAGGAAAGAGTATGGCGGAAAAATTAGCTGATGAATTTATTGATGCCTCAAATAAAGTGGGGGCTTCTATGAAGAAAAGAGAGGATGTGCATAGAATGGCTGATGCAAATAAGGCATTTGCTCATTTCGCATAATCAACTGGCTTAAAATAATTTTCTAGCTATGATACCACAAAAGTGGTATTTAGCTTTATAAGAAGAATAACAATAAAAAAAATGGCAAGACAACACACAATGGACCACCTGAGAAATATCGGGATTATCGCCCATATTGACGCGGGAAAAACAACTACGACTGAGCGTATCCTTTTCTACACCGGCATTACTCATAAGATTGGTGAAGTGCATGAAGGAGCGGCTACTATGGACTGGATGGAGCAAGAAAGAGAACGTGGTATCACTATTACCTCAGCTGCAACTACTTGTTATTGGAAAGATTATCAAATTAATATTATCGATACCCCAGGGCATGTGGACTTTACCGTAGAGGTAGAGCGTTCTTTGCGCGTGCTAGATGGCGGTGTGATTGTTTTTGATGGCAAAGAGGGCGTGGAGCCGCAATCTGAAACTGTGTGGCGTCAAGCAGACAAATATAACGTGCCCAGACTGTGCTTCATCAATAAGATTGATAAAGAAGGAGCTGATTTTTATTATTCCTTTAACACCATTGGCGAGCGTTTGACTCCGAATGCGGTAGCGATTCAAATTCCGATCGGGGAGCGAGGTGATTTTGCCGGCGTAGTAAACTTGATGAATATGAAAGGCTATACTTTTGCCGGAGAAATGGGAGAGCAAGTGATTGAGGGTGAAATTCCAGCTGAACTGCTAGATAAGGCCAATGAATGGCGAGAAAAAATGGTGGAGAAGATTGCAGAGAATGATGACACTTTGACGGAAAAATATTTAAACGGAGAAGAAATTTCTGAGGAAGAATTGAAGGCAGCACTTCGCAGAGAAGTTATTGCTGGAAAGATGTATCCAGTGCTCACCGGAACAGCTTTACGCAATAAGGGTGTGCAGTTGGTATTGGATGCCGTAATTGATTATCTGCCAAGTCCATTGGATGTGCCAGCTATCAAGGCTACTGCAGTGAACGACGAGACGAAAGAGATTCCTGTCTTGCCGAAAGACGATGCTCCTTTTGCCGCATTAGCTTTCAAAGTAGCTACCGATCCATTTGTAGGACAATTAACTTTCTTTCGAGTATATTCTGGAACAGTGAAGGCTGGTTCATATGTAATGAATTCCAGTAAAGGAGAAAAAGAAAGAATTGGAAGAATCTTGCGCATGCATTCTAATCACCGAGAAGAAATTGATGAATTGCAAGCTGGTGGTATCGGAGCGTTAGTGGGAATGAAGAGCACTACCACAGGAGATACGCTGTGTGATGTGGATAACCAAGTATTACTAGAGTCTATTACTTTTCCGGACACCGTTATTTCTATTGCTATTGAGCCGAAGACTAAAGCTGACCAGGAAAAAATGGGATTTGCTTTGCGCAAGCTGGCAGAAGAGGACCCAACTTTCAAAGTGCGGACTGATGAAGAAACTGCGCAAACTATTATTTCCGGTATGGGTGAGTTGCATTTGGATATTATTGTGGATCGCATGAAGCGTGAATTCAAAGTAGAGGCGAATGTAGGACAGCCGCAAGTGGCCTATCGAGAAACTATCAAAATGGAAGCGCAAGCAGAAGGAAAATATATCAAGCAATCTGGAGGGCGTGGACAATATGGTCATTGTTGGATCAGATTGACTCCGCAAGAGCCAGGAGCAGGATTTGAATTTGCTAGTGAAATCAAGGGTGGGGCGATTCCACAGGAATTTATCACTCCAATTGAAAAAGGAGCCAAAGATGCGATGGATAGCGGTGTGCTAGCCGGCTACCCGATGGTAGACGTAAAAGCAACCGTGTATGATGGATCATTCCATGATGTGGATTCCTCTGAAGCTGCTTTCCGTATTGCTGGATCAATGGCTTTTAAAGAGGCTGCTAGACGTGCTAATCCTATTATTTTGGAGCCGATTATGAAAGTGATTGCCACTACTCCTGAAAATTTCATGGGAGATGTGGTGGGTGACTTGAACTCTAAGCGAGGAATTATCCGTGAAATGAATGATCGTGGAACAGGAGCTTCTCGAGTGAAGATTATTGATGCAGAAGTGCCACTTTCTTCGATGTTCGGTTATGCGACGCAGTTGCGTTCGATGACTCAAGGGCGAGCTAATTATTCGATGGAATTTTCTCACTATGCGGAAGTGCCGAAGAATGTAGCGGAAGAAATTATCAGCGGAAAAAAGAAATAACTATCTTTTGCACCCCCAGTTAAATGATTTGCCTACGGCAAGATTTAACGGGGTAAATAAAAAAATCCTCTTGTGTCAAAGCAAGAGGATTTTTTGTCGGGAAAAAAGCTATCCACCCCGTAAAGTCTCCGCCAACTGGCAGATCCCACGGAGCAGGCAGGCAAAAAGTTATCCACAGGGGAAAGACTTGACAGTGATAGCAGTAGTGATAGAATAACATCAAGAGAGTGCTGCAGCCTTTCTTAACTAACTACTTAATATGCCGGCGCTTGAGGCGCGGGCTCAACAAACCAAATGCAACAATCACAAAATGCACCCTATGCGGGTGCGCCGGTCCAAGAGAAGGTGTATGGCCAAATGGTCAAAGCTGGAAGCAAAACCTATTTTCTGGATGTGAAAAAAGCTTCCAATGGCAATAACTATCTGACTATTGCCGAGTCCTACAAAAACCAAAAAGGAGAAAAAGTCATCAACCGCATTCTGATGTTCAAAGATCATTTCCCAGAATTTGTCGGTGCGCTAGAGGAAGTCAAGAAATTTTTATAGCAAAAAAGAATCCGGCTACTCGGAACTGCACCCCAAAAAATGGACACATGAGTGTCTGTTTTTTGTTTAAAAAGAATGTGAAAAGAAGGTAGACGATTGGTACCAAAATAATGCAGTCGTCAGATTTTGGCACAATGGTTTTTGAGATTTTTAAAAAACGCAAACTTATGTCATACTTTTCGTATACACTAGGCAGAGGCTGAAAGATTGCACTCTAGAAAACTCAGTAGAGTGTGGGTAATAATTGACTCCAAATAAAAAAATCGTGGAATTAACAGATAATGAGCTTGTAGAATTAGCCAAGAAGAGTCCGGAAAATTTCGGAGAATTGGTGACGCGATATCAAGATCGCTTGTTTCGTTATGTGCGAAGGATCTCCTATTTTCGCGAAGAGGATGCGGAAGATATTGTACAAGAAGTGTTTATAAAAATTTATCTCAGTTTGAATATCTTTGATGGCGACTTGAAGTTTTCTACCTGGGCTTATCAAATTACGCGTAACGCCACCATTGATGCCATTCGTAAAAAGCAATCCCGCCCCCAAACTGTTTGTCTGGAAGGGACTGACATTATTAAGATTGCTAAGTCGGACACGGACATTCAGTTGCACTTGGAAACCAAGGACGATATGCAAAAAATGCAACACATTATTGACGACTTGCCCTATAAATATCGCGAGGTGATGGTGCTACGTTTTTTGGAGGATAAGAGCTATGAGGAAATCATGGATATTATCCAAAAACCCAAAGGTACGGTGGCGGCGCTTATCAATCGAGGAAAGAAAATAATTTTAAATCAATCGCAAGATATAAATAGATTAAATTAAAATGTTATGAAAGATATTTCCCAAGATATCGTTGCTAAAATCAAGGCGGAGCATCTCACTCCCGAATCTCATTTCCGTTTGGCATGGAGAAGTTATGCTTTTTGGTTGTTGATGGTGGCGATGGTGGCGATCGGCGCTTTGTCCGTCTCCTTGATGGTTTTTAATTTGATGGATTTTGATCCCCGCTTTTTGCATTCCATGCAGCTGCATAAATTTTTTCGCGTGCTTTTCTTGACTGCGCCTTATTTATGGATAGGGCTTTCTCTGACAGCCTTAGTTTTTGGCGTACTGGCTTTTCGTCAAACGGCGCGCGGTTATCGCCAGAGCTTGCTTTTCATCACCAGTCTGGTGGTGCTGATGGTGTCTGTTTTGGGAGTGGTGGGGCATTTTATGAAAATCAATAAAGGCATGAGTGTGATGATTCAACGCAGCATCCCGGCTGAGTTTAGGGAATTGGCTGGTTCGCGGGAAGGTCGCTGGATTCGTCCCGGAGATGGATTGATTGGTGGAGAGGTGTTGAGTGTGGGGGCGCAAGAATTTTCTTTACGCACTTTTCGGGATGAAGAATGGAGGATTATGCTGGATGCTAATACCCAAAGAAATGACGTGGAAGAAATCATCATTGGTGATCGGATTGGAGTGATTGGTGAAAAAACTGGAAACTTGCTGATGCAAGCAGTTTCACTCCGAAAATTTCCGGAGGATTGGGATGATCATGTGCCTAGAAGAATATTGCTTCACGGCAATAGGGATAGCTCAGGCATAGAAGTTCAAGAAGTTGAGAGGTAATATTTTTTTGCAAACTTTTTTTTACGGGCACGTATCTAATTAATAGACCTATCGCCTAATAACTCATTACTGCAATTTATTAAGCAATAAGTCTATGTGACATAATAAAAATTAAGCTTGGAGTTAGTTCCAACAAAAAAGTGTCGAAGAGTCCAAAAACCGACTCAGAACTAATTAGTTATTAGCAACTGTCTAACATCTCATCGCCATAAAATGGTTTGCCGGCTGAAATCCAGAAATTACAGCTGCAAAACCCCTAAGTTTCGTCAGGTTGTCACAAACAGCCATTCCTCAACTTTCAGGTTTTTCGCTCGAAATTTCAGAATTTCAACTCGACAGGAGATATCAGACAGTTACTTAAAAAAATATGAAAAAAGTGAATCGCTTGAGAAAAGCTATGCAGAAGAATAAAAAATTTATCATTCCTTCCTTGGCGCTGATGGCTGCCTTGGGATCAGGGGCGTATGGTATCAGTGGCGTCAGTGCGCAAGGCACCGATAATCAAACTTCTATCATCGAGCGCATTGCCAACAAATTCAACTTGAATAAAGATGAAGTGCAGAAGGTTTTCGAAGAAAACCGTGCAGAGCGTGAAAGGATTATGCAAACTAATTTGGAAAAAAGATTAAATGACGCGGTGGCTAGTGGTGTGCTGACGGAGGCGCAAAAAACATTAATCCTGGCAAAGAGAGTTGAAATGAAAATGCAGGCGGCAGCTATGCGTGGAAATGCAGGACCAGAGAAAAGTGGCTGGCAAAATTTGACCATGGAAGCACGCCAAGCGGAGCGGGAAAAAAGACAATCCGAGCGAGCAACGCGCCAAGCCGATTTGACTACCTGGGCCAAAGACAATGGCATTGATGTGCAATATTTGATGGGGCACATGGGTGGTCGTGGTGGCTCAGGCGGGTTTCACCAAGCAAAGCTGAACACAAAATAGCTAGTTAGAATAAAGATAAACAAAAAATCTCCTGTGGGAGATTTTTTGTTGGAATGCAAACTATTTGCTGGAGTCGCGTATACATATAACATAGAGGTATTGCGCAAGACAGGCGTGATGCTGGTTTGATTAATAGCTGAGAAAAAAGTAGTATAAGAGCATGGGTTTAATTATTATCGGAAGCAACATCATGAGCAAGAAGGCGATTCTCATCGGAGTAGGTATTTTTTTAATTGTAGGTGGATACTATTGGTATAATAAATCAAATACGAGCACTGGAGTGATTCGATATAAAACAACGATAGCAGAAAAAGGAAGTATTATTAGTTCTATTTCCGGTAGTGGGAACGTGGTCGTTGATCAATTGGCGACGGTAGACCCGACCATCACCGGTACAGTTTCCAATCTAGCGGTGAATGTAGGCGATCCAGTCAAGAAAGGGGATACGCTTTTTACTATTATCAATAATGATCTTTCGGTGAGTAATGCTAAAGCCACAGCTTCCTTACAACAATCGCAAAATTCTGTTGATTCGGCTGAGTTGCAAATCAAGCAAGCCAAGGCGGATTATCGAGCAGCGAAAAAAAGTGGGAGTGGGGCAACCTCCGATCAAAAGAGAATTCTGGAAGATAAGATTGAAATAGCGGAGAATGGATTGGTGGCCACCCAAAAAAGTTATACAGCGACGAGGGCGGATTATAATAATCAATTATCCAATGGCGCCAAGCGAATAGTGACTTCTCCGATAGACGGAACGGTGAGTGCCATTAACATTAAAAATGGCGATGATTTGAGCCGGCTTTCTTCAGGGAATAATGCTAATAATGCCCCGATGATTATCGGAGATTTAAAGACGTTAAAAGCGCAGGTGGCGGTAAACGAAGTGGATATTGCCAATGTTTCCATTGGTCAGAAAGTGATGATCACCTATAGCGCGATTGATGGACTGACTGCTTCTGGAAAAGTGGAAAAAATGGATGCGCTGGGCACTCTGACGCAAGGCGTGGTGTCTTATAATGTGACAATTGGTCTTGATGCGGTTGACCCTCGGATCAGACCGCAAATGAGTGTTTCTGCGAAAATCATTACTCAGGTGAAACAAGATGTTATCACCGTACCCAATAGCGCTCTTAAGATACAGCAAAATGAGACTTATCTAGAGGTTCTCAATAGCAAAACACAATTGCCCGAGCGTCGTACGATTGAAATCGGGGTGACTAATAATACGGAGACTGAAATCGTGAGCGGGGTGGCAGTGGGAGACGCAGTGATTACTCAAACCATTGATCCGAATGCCAAGGCCGCCGCGCCAGCATCGACTGGTGGTGGAGGAGTGAGACTGCCTGGTCTGGGAGGCAGGGGCTAGTTGCATAAGCGATTTAAAATTTGTAATTGTGTAGGAATATTATGATTGAATGTAGGGACCTGAAAAAAATATATATCAATGGCGATGTAGAAACAGCCGCTCTCAAAGGAGTTTCTTTTAAAGTAGAGAAAGGAGAATTCGTGGCCATTATCGGGCCGTCCGGCTCTGGCAAGTCCACCTTGATGCATATTTTGGGTGCGCTGGACGTGCCGACGAGCGGGCAATATTTTTTGGATGGTCAGGAGGTTTCTCAGCTGACAGATAATGAGCTCTCTCAACTGCGCCGAGAAAAAATCGGGTTTGTTTTTCAATCTTTTAATTTGTTGCCGCGTACTACTGTGTTGCGCAATGTGATGTTGCCACTTCTTTATACGGAGACTACGATTGAAGAGCGGGAAGAGCGAGCGCGCCAATGTTTGATTTATGCCGGCATGGAAAAAGAAAAATTTCTCAACCTTTCCAATCAATTGTCCGGAGGGCAAATGCAGCGCGTGGCGATTGCTCGGTCACTGATTAATAATCCGGCCATTATTTTAGCGGATGAGCCGACGGGAAATTTGGACACCAAGACCAGTCAGATCGTGATGCAGACCTTTCGAGAGTTGAATGATAAGGGGCACACCATCATTATCATCACGCATGAGAAAGAAGTGGCCGATCTAACTGACCGAGTTATTTTTATTCGGGATGGTTTGATTGAGAGCGATACGCCAACAGCCCGGGTATAAATGTATGGAAACAGTAGCACGGAGGAGCTTATTTTTATTTTTAAAGCGGAGTAAGAAAATGGTTACAATTGATATATTAAAAGAAACATTTTGGTCGCTTTCGGCTAACAAGGTCAGGTCAGGACTGACGATTTTGGGTATTGTGATTGGCATTGCTTCAGTTATTACGATGGTGGCTATTGGTCAAGGCGCGCAAGCTTCCATTGCCAGCAGTATTCAGTCTATTGGATCAAATCTGATCATCATTCGACCGGGGGCTCAACATAGTGGCGGGGTGAGTAGCGGGGCGGGGAGTAATACGACATTGACGGTGGAGGATGCTAACGCAATTAAAAATGAAATCTCCAATGTGCAAGCCGTGGCACCGGAAGATTCTAAGCGCTCTCAAGTGACGGCCAAAGGCACCAACACTAACACGCAGATTGTGGGCACGGTTCCAGATTATGCAGTGGTAAGAAATATCGCTATGGAATCTGGTAACTTTATTACGGATCAGTCCATTCGAAGCTCGGCGAAAGTAGCAGTGTTGGGTGCGACTACGCGGGATGACTTGTTTGGAGCGGGGGCGAATCCGGTGGGGCAGACGATCCGCATCAAGAATGTTGATTTTGATGTGATTGGCGTGACGGTGGCCAAAGGTGGATCAGGTTTCACTAGTCCGGATGATAGCATCTACATTCCTATTTCCAGTGCACAGCATTTTATCACTGGAGATACTTTTGCCACGACTGTCAGTGTGGCGGCTAGTGATCAAAATTCCATGACGGCGGTGCAAAATCAAATTTTGGATTTGTTGTTGAAGCGCCATGGCATAACGGACCCCCAACAAGCGGATTTCAGTCTGATGAATCAAACAGATATTATGGCGACAGCTTCGAGCATTACTGGCACATTCACCATTCTGCTCGCTTCCATTGCCGGTATATCATTACTGGTGGGAGGCATTGGTATCATGAATATGATGTTGACTACGGTAACAGAAAGAACGCGTGAAATTGGTTTGCGCAAAGCGGTGGGCATCAAAAAATTGCATATTAACTTGCAATTTTTATCGGAGGCTATAGCGCTGACATTTCTGGGTGGCTTTCTTGGTGTTGTCCTGGGCTGGTTGGCTTCGCTGGCAGTTTCCAAATTTGTGCCGCAACTGACCACGCAAATATCACTGTCTTTAGTTTTGTTGGCTTTTGGTGTTTCGGCTGGCGTAGGGATTGTTTTTGGCTTCTATCCGGCTAGACGCGCCGCCAATTTGAGTCCGATGGAAGCTTTGCGCTATGAATAGCAACAATTAATTTTAAATTTCAACAGAATAAAATCAACGGTCACATCAGCTTGCTGCGTGGTTGTTAATTGTTAGCGTATCCTCTTATATTTTAAATGATAAATCGACTAGGGGTAAAGTTAGTTCTTGGATGAGTTACTGCGGGCAGGTGTTGACAAAACAAGGTTTTTGTGCTAGACTTAGCAGTAAATGAATTTTTTATCTTACTAAACAGAGGTGCTTTTTAGGAAAGATATGGCTTAATATGAGCACTAAATTCATTAACCGATTCTTTAATAATTAAATAAAGTATAAAAATTCAAATATTGGAGGTTTAAAAATGAGATTATTTCATGGTGTTGTGTTTGTTATCCTGATGTGTCTCCCTGTAGCATCAAATGCAGGGCAACATCTGTTCATCATGGATGGACAGTCGAACATGTTTAATGTCAAACCGGAGATTATCTTTACCCCAGCCATGAAAGCTTATTATGGCGACGACAATGTAGTAGTTGTCCATAACGCCGGTATCGGTAGGGCAATAAGATATTGGGATGAAGGGGGTGAAATGTGGTTGATACTGACCAATAAAATAACCACTGCGGTCAGGGGGAAGACCATAGATTCGGTCACCTTCATATTTTACCAAGGCGAACAGGATGCCTGTGAGCCCAATCCGGCATCCTATGAGAGCAAGCTCCAAAGCTTGTTCGAAAGAATGCAGTCATTATTTCCAAATGTAAGGATGAACTACGTAGTAACCCGTTTAAATGATTACAATGCCAATGAGTTTATACAAGCTCTTGGCCAAGTAACAATTAGACGAATTCAGGAGAAGATTTGCCTTAATAAAGGTAACTACCGTATGGTAGATACGGACGATTTGAATGGATTTGCGAATATCCTACACAACTATGATTATGAGACTTTGCAAAAACGGTATGTTGACGCAGTGATCAGCATGAACCCCAAAAGGGTTGAGATGCCGGGCGTGATGTACCTATTGAGAAAAAAAAGGAATTAAGGAGGAAGGAGGAAAAAGGTTATAACTAATTTAGTTATAACCTTTTATTTTTTTATGGCATAAATTTAGGCGTGGTAGATGTAAAAGATTATCAGGATTATATCTAAATGAAGTGTTGTGATTGCTCCTTGAACTCGCCCGCGATGTATTTGACAAAAACACCAATCTGTGCTAATGTCGGAAGTTATCTGCAAGTTATCAGGAATGAAAAATGTACTAATGCTTGCAAGATGAACTAGGTTAAAAATGACTAATTAGAGCACTAATATTCTTGTATGATGTATCTCGAAGCAAAATCTAGGGTGAGAAAAGGATATGTTTCTTTGAGCATAGCTGTTCTGTCGCTGTTCTGTTTTTCAGGTATGGCTAATTCACAAGTGAATGTGAAAAAAGAAGCGATGGTACTAGTTGAGGCTGTGCAAATAAAAAGTCCGAGTGCTATTAAGGTGGCCTTTATTGACTCCAACTTTTCCGGGGTGGAGGTGGCTGATTTTTTGGGGAGTCTGGAGACCTATGACGTGGCGACTGACTCAACGGAGGGGGTAACAGAAAATATCGTTACTCAGCAAGGTAGTGTCTTGGCTGAAAATAATAATCACGGCACAAAAGTGTTGCGGGAATTTATGGCGGAATATAAATCCTTGAAAGGGGGATATGCACCGAACATTCTTTTGGTGAAAATTTCCACCGGAAAAGACGCCGAAGGTAAGGTGAGTTCCACGCGTGTAGCCGCAGGCATCCGCTATGCCACAAATCACGGCGCCAAGGTAATTAATATCAGCTTGGGCACTTTGCAACAAACGAAAAATACCTTGGAGGCCATTGAATATGCACGTAGTCATGGCGTGATTGTAGTGGCAGCTTCCGGCAATTGGGGGGAGGACAAGAATGTGCCTAAAAAAACTATGTCGGTTTATGCTCAGGCACCAGGAGTGGTGGCAGTGGGAGCTATGGATGATAATGGAATAATCGCCAGTTATACCTCAGGTGTGGGTAATGGAAAATTGCAATTTGTAGCTAGAACTAGATTTGGTACCGGAACATCTTTAGCCTCTCCGGTGGTAGCCGCTGATGTGGTGGGTATTTTAGAAGAAAATATCAATTCTTCAACAGATGATAATGCTAATGGAAAGTGGGATATCATGGAAATAGAAAATGCTCTAATAGATGGAATGCAGAATAAATACTTTTCCGTCAAAGCAGTGGAAATGGCCTCCTAAGGTCTATTTTAGCTAGAAAAAACTTAAGAAATCTTATTTAATTTGCCAGTAGCGAGGCAGGTTTTTTGTTTTTTGCCTTAAACAAGCCTTTGCCAAAATAAGGAAAATAGTCTATACTGAAATAGTGAATTTCCTCAACAAAACATCTTGGTTGTGTTTGCTTTTGCGTTTAGGCTGTATAAAATAAGTGATGTTTGGACAGAGGGAGAGGGGATAAAAAGCAAAATAAATCACAATTATGTCTCTTGCGGCTTACATTTGGGGAATTCGAATTTTAACCGTACTTTCTTTAGGCGCTTTTGTTTTTGTGGTTAAATTCGTGGATCCGGATGCTGCTGGTTTGATAGGGAAGGTTCTTTTTTATTTAAGCGTGTTCTTTTTTTTGAGCGGATTTTTTAATTTATTTCTGTTGCGCTTACGAAGAAGGCATGTGAATGCGGAGAATGCCTTTTCCAATATCGGATTGAGTTTTAGGCAAGGAATTTTGCTGTCTCTCTTTTCCGTGGGACTACTTATCCTGCAAAGCTTTCGAGTTTTGATTTGGTGGGATGGATTGTTATTGCTGGCAGGAGTTTTTGTAGTGGAACTTTATTTTGTATCGAAGGATTAGTTTTGATAAATTTAATAATAGCTGAATTTTTAATTTCCAATTTTTAATTTTATAAATAAATATTAATTTCCAAATTTTTAAACAATATAAATTTGAAAATTATTTATAAAATTAAGAATTATAAAATTTTTGTAAAACACTATGGCAACTGAAAAAGAAAAAAAGATCAAGGATGGAGGAGAATATACTGCAAAGTCTATTCAGGTTTTAGAGGGGTTGGAGCCGGTGCGTAAAAGACCAGGAATGTATATTGGAGGCACTTCCACGGAAGGTCTGCATCATTTGATCTGGGAAGTGATCAATAACTGTATCGATGAAGCGATGGCTGGCTATGGAAAGGAAATTATCGTCCGGATCATGCCGGATAATATAGTTGAAGTAACTGACTACGGCAGAGGAATCCCGGTAGAGATTCATCCCCAGACCAAAAAATCCACCTTGGAAACGGTTCTCACGGTATTGCATGCTGGAGGAAAGTTTGGTGGCAACGGCTACAAGATTTCTGGTGGTTTGCATGGAGTAGGTGTGTCTGTGGTGAACGCCCTGTCTGTTTGGACTAAAGCTGAAGTACGTCGCGATGGCAAAGTTTATGCTATGGAATTTGAGCGAGGAGTGCCCAAAACCAAGGAGCCGAAAGTGACTGGCAAATCTGCAGCTACCGGCACTACGATTTCTTTTCAAGCCGATCCGCAAATTTTTCCGGAAATAAAATATAATTGGGAGAAAATTTTGGCCTATGTCAGGCACCAAGCTTTTTTGGTGAAAGGCATTACGATTAAGGTGTATGACCAACGCGATGCGAGCAAGGAAAGAGCTTATGGATTTCTTTTTGATGGAGGACTGACTTCTTTTATTAAGTTTTTGAATCGCGGCAAAGAGGTGAAGAATGAATTACCGTTCTATGTGGAGAAAGAAGATGAAAAAACGGAATCCGTAGTGGAGATTGCCATGCAATATACGGACAGCTATAAGGAGCACGTGTTTTCTTTTGCCAACAATATCTTTACTCCAGAAGGAGGAATGCACGAAGTCGGTTTTCGCACTGCCTTGACACGCGTCATGAATAGCTATGCCAGGAAGAATAATATTTTGAAAGAGAAGGATGAAAATTTAACCGCGGAAGATTTGCAAGAAGGATTGACTGCAGTCATCAGTGTGAAGCTGCGTAATCCCCAATTTGAAGGACAGACCAAGGCCAAATTAGGCAATGGCGAAATGCGGGGAATTGTTTCTAGCATCGCAGCTGAAGCATTGTCTGACTACCTAGAATCTCATCCGAACAACGCCAAGGCCATTATTGGCAAGTGTATGTTAACCAACAAGGCCCGCATCGCTGCGCGAGCGGCCAAGGATGCGGTCATTCGCAAAGGAGCTTTGGAGGGGATGACTTTGCCAGGCAAGCTAGCTGATTGCTCTTCGCGAAATCCTGCTGAAACTGAGGTCTATATCGTAGAGGGAGACTCTGCTGGAGGCAGCGCCAAACAAGGTCGAAATCGAAAATTTCAAGCTATTCTGCCACTGCGCGGAAAGCTAGTGAATGTGGAAAAAACTACTTTGGACAAGGTAGTGAAATCAGATACCTTGAAACCGATTATTATTGCTCTGGGCGCCGGGATTGGAGATAGTTTCAATATCGAAAAGTTGCGCTACCACCGCATTATCATTATGGCCGATGCCGACGTCGACGGTTCGCATATCCGGACGCTGCTGTTGACATTCTTCTACCGTTATTACGAACCGTTGATTACCAGAGGCTTCATCTACATCGCCCAACCACCGCTCTATCGGATTCAGAAAGGCAAGGATGTGCAATATGTCTATACTGAGGAAGAGAAAAATATCGCGGTGGATAAAATTAAGATTGCTCTAGGCAAAACGCGAGATCTGAAAAAGGCGGCGGCCAAGGAGGCGGCGGCAGCGGAGGCAGAAAAAGAAGAAATCGTGATGGAGACGGATGAGAACGAAGAAGAGGAGGAAAAAATGACCGAAGAAAAAGCTCTGGGCATCAATATCCAGCGCTATAAAGGTTTGGGAGAGATGAATCCGGAGCAACTGTGGGAAACCACTATGGATCCGGATAGACGCTTGATGCTGCAAGTGACTATCGAAGACGCAGCTGCGGCTGACAAAATGTTTGACGTGTTGATGGGATCGGATGTGGAACCGCGCAGACGCTTCATCCAAACGCACGCCAAGAGTGTGAAGAATTTAGATGTGTAACAAATGATATTAGCAAGAAAAACACCGATGATGAGTCATGGGTGTTTTTTTTATTTTCGAATAATCAATTTACGGGTTCGCCATTTTTCTTTTCCCCAAAAGAAAAGTGGCAAAAAAGAAAACTACCGCACAGCTGCATACCAAGACAAATTATCCCGTCTCGTTCGAGGCGAACTCGCCGAGGCGGACAACTTGCTCACTAAAATTCCCGAAAATGCTAAGAAAGAAAACTAGCAGGTAATTTCTTAACGCACACAAGTTTCAATTTGTGCCTTGGTATTCCGCAAGTGCGGGGGTGTTTTAAAATTGAGTAATTGAAAATTCATTGTAAATTGTAAATGGGTCATTTAAAATTTCCAATAGAGTTATCCACACCCTGTTCCATTTTTTTTTGTTAAAAGGTGGTATAATAAAATTAGTTTAAAGAGTAAACTTAATATAAACAAAATTATGCAAAACAAAAAAGTATTAATGTGGGGGATGGCCTTTCTATCAATCGCAGTTTTTAGCGGAGTATATTTATTCTATAGATACATAAATATTAATCCTAATATCTATGAAGGGCATCCATATCAAAACTCTACATTGGATGAAGAGAAAAATAGACCTTCTTACGCTTCTGATCAAATATCCTATGGCCAGGCGATTGATGCCGCAGATACGACAAAATGTGCTGGCATCCAAGAAGAAGGATTGAAAAAAACTTGCCTGGATATGACGGGGGATTTAGGGATATATAAAAAAGCGATTGATGACCTTGATTCGGACGCTTGTAGCAAAGTTCAAGACACCACAATCAAGGAGGCTTGCATAGCTATTGTGAAGAGTGGCTTGGAATACAAGAATGCTCAAAATAAATAAAGCTAGCGCATTAATTTTTTTAAAAAATATACGATGAACAGGCAAAAAATATTTTCCATAATGAGTATTTGCATGACCTTGGGGCTGATGTTTTTAATTGGCACGGGCAATGTTGAAGCTGCGTATGTTGATGGCAGTGCGAGTGTTTGCACCTCCGTCTATACATGCAAAAGCACTACCTATACCTGCAATCCATCATACTATTCTTATGATAGGAATGATACTCTTAGAAATATCACCCGTACAAATTGTGCGAATAATAAGGTGAATTGTGATGATCGGTGGACTTGTGATAGTACTGGCGACTATAATAGTTGTTATAATATTACACAGACATGTACGCCAGATACGAGAACATGTCATTATATTTCCAGAGTCAATTCTTGGACTGCTTGCAGTAATGGCGTGCAAGTGGCGGCTTCGGTTACTTGGTCGCAAGTAGCAGGCACAAGTTGCAGTGATGTTGCGACGTCGCGGTCTTGCACCGTGCCATGTCAAGGCAATATTCCCTCAGACTCTATCTCTTGCGGAGATAATCCAGCATATAATCCTCTTTCTTGGGCCTATGTTGGCACTTCTGCTGCAAATTGCACTAGGATGAGAAATTGTGAATATTATACTCCTCCGGCTGCATGCGTGCCAAACACTTGCGCTGCCGACACTTGCGCTGGGCAGACATGTTGGAATGGGTGCACGACGGTCAATGGTACAAAAAATTGCGCAGCACCTACCCTCACATTTTCAGCTAGTCCTGCATCACTCCCATATGGTGGAGGGAATTCTACCTTGAGTTGGTCAACAACTAATGCTACATCTTGCTGGGCGTCCAATGGTTGGGGTGGTGGAGGGGTAAATCTTAGCGGCAACTCATTACAGGGACTTACGACAACGAAGACATTTGATCTAGAGTGTTGGAATAGTGCCAGTGTTTCTTCGGGAAAGAAATCCGTGACAGTCACGGTGGCTGCGTGTGTTCCTGATTGTAGCGATAAGAATACTCATTGTACAGGAGCTTCTTATTCAGCACCTAATTGCGGTTATTGCACTGGCACAATGCCAGGCACTTGCAGTGGTCAAGGCTCTAAGTGTATAGGCGTAGCTTACAATGATAGTTGTAACAATACTACATGTCATGGTGCCAAAGACTGTCGCGATTTGAATTGGCGAGAAGTGGCGCCGAATTAGGAATAAACCTGAACATAGATAGTTAAAAAGAGCACTGGCGCATATAGCTAGCGCTCTTTTGTTTATATCCGCTGTACAGTTAGCCATTTTTCTTTTCCCAAATTACGATTCTAACTTTTTTTTGGCACACAATTCATATGATTCTTACTTTTTCTTTCCGCAAAAAAAAGTAACAAAAAGAACTCTGAGCCAAGCGAAATATCCTAACAAATTCTGCATTCATAAACTAAAATTTTTGGTTGCCCCGCGGCGGACCTAAAAATTTCTTAACATTTATTCATTCGAATTTGTATTAGCATATTTCACACGCTCAATAGTTTTGATAAAGCCCCGCATCAACGAAATAGCAAGCTACAAATTGAAATTTATGAGCGTAAAAATTTCTCGCCGGATTTCTTTTCTAAGGTTTTCAGAAATTGAAGATTTGTCTTGGTATGTAGTTTTGCGGCCTTTTTCTTTTTTGCCACTTTTCTTTTTGGGGAAAAGAAAAATGGCGAACCGTAATAGTTGGAGTTATCCCCACCCTCATCCGTTTTTTTTTTGCCAAAAGGTGGTATAATAAAAATACAAGAGGTCTGATGGTGAAAAAATAAATTTAAAAAGCTAGTATAAAAAGTATGCAAAAAATTATGCGCAACAAAAATATGCAAAAAGCCCTGAGTATCGTGGGTTGGAAGGCCTTGAGCACCTTGACGGTGGTGGTGACCGCCGGCCTGGGCATCTGGGCTATGGCCGCTTTCACCGAACCCACCAGCGGTCCGGCCGCTTCAGTGCAGGACTTTGCCAAGAACATCCTGGGCGCCAACAATGCCGACAATGGTTTTGATTCCAGCGCGGTGGTGGCCAATGCCGATGGTTCAATTGTGGAGCGGATGGAAAAGCAACAAGTGGAAATAGACACCTTGAAAAAACGGGTGGCCGGTCCGACGGCGCTTTCGGCTCTTGCGGGATCCTCCTTGACTCATTCTGCGGCAGCCACCTATTGCCGCAATTTGTCCGCCACCGCCCAATATGTCATGGACGGTTCCGACACCACCACCACCTACACCGACTGGCGCTTGCCGACGGTGGATGAGGCAGCGGTTTTTGAAGGCGCTGGAGCGACGGATACAATCTGGACGGCGACGCCCGCTGAGGTGACTAATGGTATATGGATTAGGGTGCGTTTGTCGGATGGCTATTGGGCCAATAACTTAGACTTCACTAACCCTCTTTCGGTGCGGTGCGTCCGCTAGACATAACTCCTTTTTTGATTTTTGAGGTTGTGTGTGGCGTTAAGAAAATGCATGGCGCACTAAAGAAGGCAAAGGGATATCTTTACAGAGAACAACATTTTGCAAACTGTGGATATCCTTTGTTTGACTCGCAATGTGATAAAGGTGTATTATACAAATAGGGAGAAAATAAAAATAAAAAACAATTATCATGCCAGCAAAAAGTTTTCAGAAAATAAACGATTCCAAGAAGTAGGGCCCGAGGCTCCTAGTTCTTTTTTGTTGGCAAAAAAACAAGTCATAGATTTAGACTAAAATAAATTAGATAAGACAAAAAAATGAAACAACTCATCCACAAAGAAAAAATGCAAAAAATCATGCACTACGCCGCCTGGAAAATGTTCGGCACGTTGGTAGTGGTGGTGACCGCCGGCTTGGGCATTTGGGCCATGGCCGCTTTCACCGAACCCACCTCTGGACCAGCGGCATCTGTGCAGGACTTTGCCAAAAACATTCTGGGGGCCAACAACGCCGACAACGGTTTCGATTCCAGCGCGGTGGTGGCGAATAATAATGGATCGATTATCGAAAGATTGAAGTATCTAGAGGGCAGAACGGATAATGGATACAGTGCTTGCTATAGTAAATGTTATGATTATGATGCTTATGGTACATATCCAGTTTGCCTCTCTGGATGGACAACGTTAGAAGATAATTTAAATCAGGATGCGTCGAATAGAGTATATTGTGACATTTGTTGTTTGCCAAGATAAAATATAAAAAAGACTTTATTTAATTAAAAAACAAAAATAAAAATAAAAAAATGAAACAACTCATGCATAATGCAAAACTTCAAAAACTCTTTATTTACATCGGTTGGAAAGCGCTGGGGGCTTTTGTGTTTGTGGCAGTGGCCGGAGCGTCCATGTGGGCCATGGCGGCTTTCACCGAGCCAACCTCAGGACCCGCCGCTTCGGTGCAGGATTTTGCCAAAAACATTTTGGGCGCCAACAACGCGGATAATGGTTTTGATTCCAGCGCGGTGGTGGCCAATGAGGATGGGAGCTTGGTAGAGAGATTGGAATCATTGGAAAAAAGGTCAGCTGGTGTAACAGCGCTTTCAGCTGAACTTGATGCGAATGATACAGTAGTACAGGGAGTTGTTTATTGCAATGGTCTTTCTGCAACGGCACAATATGCGATAGATGGATCTAATACCACAACCACTTATACAGATTGGCGCTTGCCGACTGCTGATGAATTGGGTGTATTTATGGGAATTACGGATAACTATAATACTTGGACTGCGACACCTTTATATGATAGTGGTGGATCGGGTCTGTATATTGTAAAAAATTTACAAACTGGGTCATGGTCATTTCAAAGTAATACATATAATAATAGTGCTGTTGTTCGTGTGCGTTGCGTCCGCTAAATGCAAATTTTTTAAAATTCCAAAATTTTCATAATCAAAAAACAAAAACAAAAACAAAAAAATGAAACCATCCCTAAGCAAAAAACTTTTTATTCTGTTGGCCCTCCTGGCGGTGCCATCATTTTCTCATGCCGCCAACACCGGCAACTCTTCTGGCTATGCTTGGGGAGAGGGTGTGGGTTATATCAATTTCAGCGGAGCGGATTCGGCTTCTGACTATGGCGTCACCGTTTCCAATGCGGCGCTCACGGGCTATGCCTGGGGAGAAATGACGGGTTGGGTCAGTTTGAATTGTGCCAATACCAGCTCTTGTGCCACCACTAACTACGCTGTGGCCAACGATGGCAACGGCAACTTGTCCGGTTATGCCTGGAGTGAAAACATCGGTTGGATCAGTTTCAAAGATTCCGTCGCCAGTAACTATGCTGTTACCATTGATAGTGCAGGCAACTTTGCCGGCTATGCGTGGAATGAAACCGTGGGTTTCATCAGTCTCAATGACGCGGGAGCAAACTATGGTGTGACCACCACTTGGCGACCGCTGTCCATTCCGACCGTGACCACGCAAGCCACTACCAGCATCACTATGATTGTTGCTGTGGGCAATGGCAATGTGACCGCCACCGGCAATGAAAACCCCACCCGATTCATGGAATGGGGCACCACCACCAATACCTACACCTCTTCCTGCTCCGCCGGTACCGGTTCCACCGGAGCCTATTCCTGCAATCTCACCAGTCTCACTCCAGATACGACCTACTACGTCCGAGCTAAAGCCACCAACTCAGCCGGCACCAGCTATGGCACCGAA
>JBAZXY010000005.1:0-23675 GCA_041659585.1 Parcubacteria group bacterium
ATAGAATTGCAGTTTTGGCTGGTGACGGGATTGGTCCGGAAGTTATGATTGAGGCATTGAAAGTTTTGGATGTAGTTCGGGATAAGTTCGGGATGGATTTCATTTTTGAGGCAGCAGATGTTGGAGGGATTGCTATTGATAATCATGGTGAAGCCCTGCCGTTATCGACCCTTGCTTTATGTGAAAACAGTGATGCTATTCTTTTCGGTTCCGTAGGTGGACCAAGATGGGAGTCTCTTCCTCCTGCGCAACAGCCGGAGCGGGCAGCACTTTTGCCATTACGCAAACATTTTGATTTGTTTTGCAACATTCGTCCGGCCAAAATTTTCCCAGCTCTCGTGGCTGCATGTCCTTTGCGACCGGATAATGAATCACCGCCACTTTCTTGTAGATTTATAATTTTGTTTCTTGAAGCAATTAATCTTTGCGGGTCGATTGACGGTATTCAAGAAAGTGGCATTTTTTTCAAAAGGAGGCTGCATGAAGAAAAAAAGAAGGATTGTAAATTGGAGTGAAGTAGAGGAGGAAATAAAAAACCACATAATTTATGAATTGCGTTTTCTCTTTCCTGAAATAAAAACTCTAAAAAGGAGATCAAGACATTCTTATAGTTCTCCAAGGATGTTATGTCCTTTCCATCAAGAAAAAACACCATCATTTTCTTGTTGTAGGCATTATGGACTCTTCAATTGTCTCGGTTGCGGAGAGAGTGGCAGCATTATTGATTATTATGTGCACCGCAAAGAAGTGGACTATCATCAGGCAGTAGTAGAATTGGCCAGAATTTTCAAGATAAAAATTTGTTGGTCTAATGTCTGAAAAGCCGAGTATATGCAAAACATTGCAAGATAACTCGGCTTTTATTTTTATCTATGGAAAGAAATTTGATTATTGATGCGGTTGTATATTTTGAAATAAAAAAACCGGATCCTCAGAGTATTTTCTGTGGGATCCGGACTAGAGCCTGTTCATAATCTCCGTATTCTGCTGCGAAATTGAAATGCCGGCTGCAAATTGTTCAAAACTCGTCGAAATATCTAGATATTCCTCCTCATTTTTTACAATTTTCGCTCGGAATTTCAATCTCTTGCGACGAAAGAGAAATCATGGACAGGCTCTTAGAGCAATCATGCTCCGCTACTTGCCACAAGTGTGACGGCAGAAGAAGATGGAGAAGATTTTTTTCTAAAACCAGGCTCTTTGGATTTTTCATCCACTTCATTTTCTTGAATAAATTTATTCACACCATAGACTAGCTCATGTAGGGTATGAATAATCATCTCCTCGTCATCCTCTTGAATGCTTTTTGCTATGATTTTGATATTGCTATCAAAATCGTCCATGGGAAAATTCTCATAGGCGGAAAGTGGTGGTCGCATTTTTTTTAAAGTTAGCAACACCTCCTTTTTTTCATAATCCAAAATAGCTAACGCACTTTCCTTGTCTTTGCTGTGAGTCAAACTAGTTAACTTGAAAGCCAGTGATAGGGCATTGGCACTAGAAATCAAGTGGCCAGCTTGAGTTTTGATGAGGATTTCATCCAAAGTTACAGCAAGATCAGCCATCTCCGTAAGCGCCGCCTCGTTCTTTGTGATAACTGCCCGCAGATTAGTTTCATGGACAATTGTGCGGAATCCAAGGAATAAGGATATTGTCACTAATAAAACTATAATTGTCTTCATCATACCTAGCTCCTTTTTGAAGTTATTCAAAATTAAAAGAATATCCCTTGGGTTCAGTGGATAATGACTGGGTCACCGCGGTGTGACCAGGTAAAGAGTTTTTTCGCATCAGACATCAAAAGCCGGATGCAGCCATGCGAGGCTGGTTTTCCAGGCAGAGCTTGTTGATGGATAAATATGCCATCTTCAGAAATCTGCAGCGCATATGGCATTGGAGCGCCATCAAATTTTTTTGAAAAATAACTCCGCATTTTCTGGATAACTCTAAAATTTCCCTTAGGAGTGTTATAGTGTTTTCCGGCAGAAGAAATCGGTCCCCAAAATTGCAACTGTCCTTTTTCGTAGGCTCCAAAGTATTGGGTATCAAGAAAGACATGAATTGTTCGGGGTGGCTCCTTTTCGGTAGGCATCTCTGATGGTACAGGGCAGAATATCGGAATATTGTCATGATCAGTGGGAATAAGAATGTTTTTCCCCGGTGTTAGGTGCTGTGCATCAATTTGGTTGACGCGCATGATGATATCCCAGGATTTCTCTGGTGCAATATTCTTTAGATTATCTCCTTTTTTCAGCGTATAAGAAGAAAAGCCATCGGGAATTTCCGTAGCAAAGCTCATGGGGACCAGAATAAACATCAGTATTAATTCTTGGATAAAGAATAAGGCGCTTTTTTTCATGCTCCCTCCTTTGGGATTAGATTATTTTTTTGAATGACTGGTTGTTAAAAAACGAATCCTAGGTAGTATATGGAAAATTTATCGGATTGTCAAAAAATAATTTAATGGCGGGGTAGCAGGGAAAAACAGCCCGCTCCAATTGAGGTGATTGAGCTTTTTTTGTTTTAGCGGAGCCTGGATTTAGAAAGGTTTTTTAATATAAAAAAAGAGACCGGAAAATTGAAATTTTAACCTCAGACATGACTTGACTGGATTTACAAGTGCTTGTATAATGGATAGCACTGTGCAAAAAATATTTTTTTAAAAGAATATTTTTACACAGAAAAAGTACAATTAAATAGTCCTAGATATTTTATTTCTAATGGAAATAAACTAAATAGAGAGGACGTATCTAATTTTTTAAAGTAAACATATTCGTACACACAAAAAAAGCACTCAGTTGGTCCAATTAATTTCTTTGATTGTCTTTGTAGCTCTGACACCAAGTTTATTGGTATATGCCAGTGCTCCTGGTGATAATCAAGCACGACCAGAAATTAATCAAATCGATCAAGTTAAAAATAAACTAACGCAGATAATCGAAAATGTAGCAAAAAAAGTGAATAAGGTGGATGCACCTTTTTCGGGGAATAGTGCGCCGGTGGTTATTCCTGCTCAAGTGGAAAATAATAAAACTAGCCCAGAAAAAAAACAATCATCTGCAGAAAAAAAACAAAATAAAGTTCCAAAGGAAATTGTGGATATGAAAGAAGTAGAAAAGCAAGCGGAGTTTGCCAGTCAAGTTACGGGCGTGCGCAAAGAATTTCTGATGGGCATGCTGGTGGTGGAGTCAGATTTGGGAAAAAATACTGGCAAATGCACCTATCAAGAAGTCAAGGCTGGAGCTGAAAAAGCTCATGAAAAAGGGTTGTTGAGCAAACGGGCGTGGCAGACTTTTCAAGAACGTAAGAAGATTATTGGTGATATAGCAGATAATCTGGGATATGATGCGGAGCAGTTGAGGGTTTCTTGTAATCCAGACTATGCCGGAACGGGGGGTGCTATGGGCATTCCGCAGTTTATGCCAGACACTTGGATGGAATATAAAGACAGGATATCCTCTATCGTAGGAACGAGCGATCCTGATCCTTGGAATGTGCGTGATGGTGTGCTGGCTATGGCACTCAAAGTATCTGATGTGCCGGGAGTGACTGATCATAATGTATGGGCAGAAAGAGCAGCCTCTAAATTATATCTATCCGGGACAACCTCAGTCAGTTATGATTGGTATGCATCACAGATTCAATATTGGGCACGTAATTATGGTCAATTAATCGGGTAGATTGTATATAAAAAAATAATCACGTTGCTCATATGCGACGTGATTTTTTTAATTTAGAAGACAGGTATCTTGGCGTTATCAGTGGTGATTTCGCTGCCATCCGTATTGCTGGAGACCATTTCAATTCTAGTAGTGACTTTATCTGCTTTTAGTGACTTAGCTTTTTCTTCTGAAATTTTTTTATTACTACTTTTGCGGTAGTAAGTGATTTTATACTCCGGCTTAGCCGTAATCTCGGGTAATGGTTGGTTATTGTTTTTTTCGTAAGCTAGAAAAGTTTCATTAGGGTAACTGGGGAGGACTTGGGACATAAATTTATTCCATATAGGCGCAGCCACGAATGAGCCATCGGCACCAGCTCGCATCGGACGACTATCATTATTGCCAGCCCAAACTCCTACGGCTATGTTGGGAGTGAAGCCAACTGTCCAAGCGTCGCGAAATTCCTGTGTGGTACCGGTTTTGGCAGCCACTGTTCGCCCGGGAATAAATAATTTGTTATTGGGCCCAAAGATGGGTGTGCGGGATTTGTTGTCGGAAAGAATAGAATTTATTTTACGAGCCACTTGTGGATTAAGTACTGGTAGATTGGGGGATTTATTTTCCTGGACGATTTCTTGTTTGCTGTTTATAATTTTTAGAATCGGATCGATGGGATTCCTCTTGCCATCATTAGCAAATACTGAAAAGCCGGAAGTTTCATCCAGGAGAGTTACTTCACCACCACCAATTACGAGAGACAATCCATAGCGGTTACGATCATTGAGGGTGGTAATGCCTAGGCGATGAGCAATTTCTAAAGCATCATCAATACCAACTTCACGTAGAGTTTTTATCGCTGGAACATTGAGTGACATAGAGAGAGCTTGGCGCATAGATATGACGCCGTGAAACTTTCCATCATAGTTGCGCGGCACATAATTTTTTCCTCCACCGTCTGGTCCAAAATTTGTTTGGGCGTCAAGCACCAGAGTTTCAGGTTGAAACCCTTTCTCAAAAGCTTTCGCATATACAAACGGTTTGAAGGAGGAGCCCGGTTGGCGTGGACTGGTGGTGACATTGACTTGGCCGTCAATGGTTTGGTCGAAATAATTCTTACTGCCCACCATCGTGAGAATTTGGCCATTTCGGGGATCGATAGCCACTAGTGCCGCATTAGTGGCGCCATAACGTTTTAGATTATAGGCAGAGCTTTCTGCAATAATTTGTTCCGCTAATTTTTGCTTATCATAATCTAGCGAGGTGTAAATTTTAAATCCACCCTCCTCAATCTCACGTTGACCATATTTTTTTTCAAGTTGATTAAGGACATAGAAAACAAAATGAGGCGCTTCGATAGTCTGTTCAAGTGGAATTACTTTTCCAAGTGTGTCTTCTCGCAGGGCTGCAATTATCGTTGGAGTATCTTCTAGTCGCTTATCAGCTAATTTTTTTAAAACTTCTTTTTGTCTTCGGATGAGTTCAGCCGTATGGTTGCCATATGGGGAGTAGTATGTAGGAGCTTTGGTCATGGAGGCTAGCATAGCGGCTTCATCAAGGGTGAGTTGGGATGCTTTTTTGCCGAAATAGGTTTCAGCAGCAGCTTCAATACCATAAGCATTAGAGCCATAAGGGACTTCATTGAGATAAGCATCTAGAATTTCTTCTTTAGTATATCTTTTCTCAATCTTAATAGCATAAATAGCTTCCATAAACTTTCTTTTAAAGGTTTTGTCTCGGCTTAGGAAGGCATTTCTAGCGAGTTGTTGGGTGATGGTGGAACCTCCTTGGGCAATGCCGCCTTGCTCAAAATTAACCTTGATTGCTCGAATAATAGCCATGGGGTCAATGCCATGGTGTTGGTAAAAGGAGCCATCTTCGGTGGCAACTGTGGCTACGCGCACAATATTGGGGATTTCTTCATGGGTGATGGTTTTTCTATTTTCCTCCCCATGCACTTCGTAAAGGAGATGTGTTCCGGTGCGATCGTAGAGGGTGGTTGTTTGGGCAATATGTCGTGTATAGAGGGTGGTACCTAAGGGAGTTTTGGCGAAGATGTACATAAAAACCGCCACGCCAAGAACGGCGCATATAATGCTGACATAGAGGGTGATCAATACGGTTTCTTTGATTAATAATTTTAGGACGGATTTATAATTTCTCATATAATTGCTTCTTATAGGTTACTACTGTTATTTGCAGGAATTATTCTTATTTTCTCTGGGATAATAGGGATGACTAAGGAATAGGACTGGAAAAGGCTATGAATGATAAGATTATCCTAGTATAAAAAAACACCTAAAATAAGGTGTTTTGTGTATCTGTGACTTGTTGAATGCTCGTTGAATAATTTATGAAAAATAATGTAAAATTAATTTAGTCCCTAGAAAGCTTAGTTAAAGAAGGTTTATCTGCGATTCATGATAGCGGAAGAAAGGGTGATTTCATCAGCATATTCAATGTCGCCTCCAGTAGATAGGCCGCGGGCTAGACGAGTGGTTTTTACGCCATATTCCTTAAGTGTGCGAGCGATATAAAGGGCGGTGGCATCACCTTCGGTGGTGGGGTTCATAGCGATAATAACTTCTGCAATGCCATCATTCTGTACACGATTTTGTAATTCACTTATTTTCAGAGTGCTACTCGGGGAAATATTTTCCAAAACACCTCCTAAGACATGATAAAGGCCGGAAAATTGACGAGTTTTTTCAATGGCAAAAATATCCAATGGCTCTTCGACTACGCAAATGATACTTTGATCACGCTTGGTGTCAGCGCAAATGGCGCAAATGTTTTGTTCGCTAATGTTGAAACATTTTTCACAATAGCGCAAACTAGTCTTCAATTCGGATAATGTTTTAGCAAAATCATTTATTTTTTCGGGACTTTGTTTGAAGAGATAAATAACCAGTCTTTCTGCCATTTTTGGTCCGACTGAAGGTAGGGAGGAAAAGTGCTCAATTAATTTTTTGAGAGGTTTGGGATACATAAGGTGGAAATTTTTAATTTTTAATTTCCAATTTTTAAATAATGTTTTAACTCTTAATATCTAAGCCATTTATTGATAGGCTTTGGTTTAAAAATTAAAAAATACAAAATTAAAAAATTGAATTAGATTATTCATCGCTTTCGGCATAGTCAGAATGAGCTCTTTCCAAGGATTTGAAAGTGGTGGAGGTTTCTTGGAAATAGAGTGATATTTTTCCTACTGGACCATTACGGTGTTTGGCGATATGCACCTCTACAATGTTTTTGTTGGGCGTATCTGGTTTTTCACGATCTTCGCGATAGAGGAACATCACGATATCCGCATCTTGCTCGATGGAACCTGATTCACGCAAATCGGAGAGTTTTGGAATTTGCGGACTACGCGCTTCCACGGCACGGGATAGTTGTGATAGGGCAATAATGGGGATGTTGAGTTCGCGCGCCAGTTGCTTTAGGGCGCGAGAAATTTCTGAAATTTCATTTACTCGACTGTCACCACCGCCAGAGCGACCCTCCATCAATTGTAAATAGTCGATAATAATAAGGCCCACATTGTGCTCGGATTGCAGGCGGCGAGCCATGGTGCGCATTTCCATTACATTGGCTGAGCCGGCATCATCAATAAAAATTGGGGCGTCACTCAAGATTCCCATTGCTTCACCAATTCTTTGAAAATCATCATCTCCTTCGCCTGACTTCAGTCGGCCAGTACGCAACCGCCATAAATCCACGCCGGATTGGGCAGCAAGCATTCTATCAATGAGCTGATCGGAGCCCATTTCCAATGAAAAAATTCCTACTGGTACTTTTTGTTGCACCGCTACTTGGCGGGCTAAGTCCAGGGCGAAAGTGGTTTTTCCAATAGATGGTCGAGCAGCCAGAATGACTAAATCTGATTTTTGAAAACCGGCTAAGATGCCATCCAGGTCCGGGTAGCCGCTGGGCACACCTCGCAACTGATGATCACCTTTGTGGAGTTCATCGATGCGATTAAAAGCCGCTTCCAAAATAGACTTAATGGGGACAAAGTCTTGTTTAATAAATTTCTGGGAAACACCGAAAAGTTTTTGCTCCGCCTCGTCTAAGAGCTTGGCTACGTCCTCATCTTCACGATAACCCAGTTCGACAATTTCACTGGCTGATTCGATGAGTTTGCGCAAGGTGGATTTTTTTTGCACTACTTTGGCATAATGTTCAATATTAGAGCTTGATGGGACAAAATTGACCAAGGAAGTGAGATAGGTGGAGCCACCTACTTTTTCTAGTTGGCCTTTTTCTTCTAGTCGATTCGAAAGGGAAAGTACGTCAATCGGATCCCTTTTTTCATAGAGTTCCATCATAGCCTCATAAATCATATTGTGATGATCATTATAGAAATCCCCAATACGCGTCAAATTAGCTACTTTAATGACGGCATTTTTGTCTAGCATTAAAGCGCCCAGCACGGAGCGTTCAGCATCGATATTTTGGGGCGGAACCCGCAGGCCCGCGTTAGAACTCTTTACCATAGCAAATTTTCTTTAGAATACTTTAGTTATTTTACGCTGAAGAGTAATGATTTTATTTTCCAGTCTTTTCATTATACCCCTGGGATAGTTCAACTGCAACCCAGAGTTATCCAAGTGTTGTGAACAGTTATTATTGCAAAATATCTTTGATTTCTTTAACACTTTTGGCCTGCACCAATTTTTGCCTCATCTCAGAAGCATGCGCAAAACCTTTCATGTACCAGCTGAGATGCTTGCGGATCTCGAACATTCCTAAATTTCCCTTGGATTGCCACAACAGTTCGGCGTGTTCCAGGGCAATCTTTTTTATTTTTTCAAAATTATAGATGGCATAGGCGCCAGTTCGCAAAATTTCTTTGATTTGTGCAAATAGATAAGGCTTGCCCCAAATACCGCGGGCTAGCCCTAGGCCGTCAACGAGAGGATATTGCATTAGGATATTCTGCGCATCTTCTGGGGTATGGATGCCGCCATTGGCTAGCACAATTTTGTTAGGCAAGATTTTTTTAATAGCTTCTACAATGGCGAAATCAGGCACACTGGAAAAGCCACCTTCGTAGGTACGGCCATGTACCATGACTGCCGAGAAGGGAAGGTCTTTGATGTTTTCGATAAATTGGATGGCACTGAGGTCTTTTACTCCGGCTCGAATTTTGATGGAAACCGGCAAGTCGGTGTTGGCACAAACAGCGGTTAGGATTTCCCGAGTGAGAGCCGGTTGGGGCATCAACGCACAGCCTGAGCCATGACCAAAAACCTTTCTGGCGGGACAGCCAAAATTGATGTCGATGCCGTCTGGCTTGACCTGAGTGCTCACAATTTTGGTAGCCTCTGCGAAGTGCTCTGGATCTTTGCCGAAGAGCTGAACGACATAGGGACGCTCGGAAGCATTGAATTTGAGCAGCTCCAGGGTCTTTTGTGGCTTGAAAAACAGGGCACTGACACTGGCCATCTCGCTATAAGCCACGTCACACCCATGACGCATGCACATTTCCCTGAAGGCGCTGTCAGTGATGCCAGCCATAGGAGCAACGGCCAAAATAGGTCTATTGAGTTTTTGCCAAAAATTTTTCTCCATATTCAGTCAGTATAGAATAGAAATCAGTCTTTATCAATAGATATCTATATTTTGTGATAGCATTGACAATATCTGTTTAGCTGATATAATTGGCTTGATGTTTTAAATTACTGTCCCTTTGGGGCGGTAAATTTCATTTAATCAGCAAAACAAAATAATATCTAATAATACCACCATGACAAAATTTGTAACCGAAGAGGGATTGAAAAAAATTAAAGAAGAATTGGAAAATAGAAAAACAACTGTACGCCAGGAAATTGCCAATGCTATCAAGGAAGCTAAGGAGCAAGGGGATTTGAGTGAAAATGCGGAATATAGCGAAGCGAAAAGACAACAGGCGGAAAATGAAGCCAAGGTGGCTGAGTTGGAATTCATGCTTAAAGAGTCGGTGCTAGTTACCCATGATAAAACCACGGATTCTGCTCAGATGGGATCAAATGTAATTGTAGAGTTCAATGGTTCTAAGATGGAATTTAAGATTGTGGGATCAAATGAAGCTAGTCCGGGAGAAATGAAGATTTCTAACGAATCTCCATTAGGAAAGGGTTTTATCGGAAGAAAAAAGGGAGATGAGGTGGAGATTGAAACTCCAGCCGGAAAAATGAAATATAAGATTTTAGCCGTGAAATAATCTTGTGTAAAAAACGGTCCTTTGATAGGGCTGTTTTTTTATCGATAGAGTTTGATTTTATTAGTTTTCTGCAGTAGAATGGAGAAAAGATGAATAGTTTTTAATTATAAATAAGATATATAAAAATGAGAGAAGATATTTTACAGACAAAACTGGATAAATTGAATAATATTCGGGCTTTTGGCATGGAGCCCTATCCGGAGAAAACAAGGCGGGACATGACTAATGGGGAGGTGCTGGAGGCCTTTACTGCATTGGTAGAACGAGAGATCACTCTGGTGGGGCGCGTGCGTTCTTTTCGTCCGATGGGGGGGTCTACTTTTGCCCATATTGAGGATGGCACCGGCAAAATACAGGTTTTTTTGAATAAAAATAATATTCCCGAGGACAAATATCGCTTGTTCGCTAAGAACGTGGAATTGGGAGACTTTGTCCAAGTGACGGGAAAACCTTTTTTGACTAAGCAGGAGGAGAAGACAGTAGAAGTGCATGACTGGACAATGCTCTCCAAAAACATGCGTCCCATTCCGACGGAACATTTTGGCATCAAGGATGAGGAAGAATTGTTGCGCAAAAGATATCTGGATTTGATGCTTAATCCTGAAACACGCGAGTTGTTTCGCAAGAAAAACTTATTCTGGCAAACTATTCGAAAAAGTTTAGTGGATGAGGGCTTTCTAGAAGTGCAGATGCCGGTCTTTGAGCATGCCACGGGTGGCGCAGACGCCGCTCCGTTCATCACCCATCACAATGCTTTGGATCAAGATTTTTTTCTGCGCATCTCGCTGGAGTTGCCTCTGAAGAGAATGTTGGTGGGTGGCTATGAAAAGGTTTTCGAGATTGGTCGCGTTTTCCGTAACGAGGGGATTGACCGCGATCACTTGCAAGAATTTGACCACATGGAGTTTTATTGGGCCTATTCCGATATGTCCAAGGGTATGCAGTTTGCGCAAAAAATGTTTAAGGATATCGCCTTAAATATTCTAGGTGGCTATGTGCAAGAACATCAAGGAGAAAAAATTGATTGGAGTGCGGACTTTCCGATTGTGGATTATTTCACTGAATTTGAAAAGGAAACCGGCATCAATTTGAGTCATGAGGTGAGCGTGGAAGAATTGAAAAAAAAGGCGGACGAGCTGCATATTAAGTACGAACCAAGTTATGGCAAGGGACGGATGATTGATACGCTCTATAAAAAAACAGTGCGCCAACGTTTGATTCAGCCGTGCTTTTTGGTGGGACAACCCTTGGAGATTTCCCCTTTAGCTAAGACTGATCCGGCTGACCCGATGAAGGTATTGCGTTTTCAGATTGTGGCTGGGAAAAGTGAATTGTGCAATGCTTTTGGCGAGTTGAATGACCCGATTGACCAAAGAGCGCGCTTTGAAGCACAGATGGCTATGCGCGAAGCGGGGGATGATGAAGCGCAAATGATTGATGAAGACTTTGTGGAAGCGTTGGAGATCGGCATGCCGCCGGCTTTCGGTTTTGGAATGAGTGAGCGTCTGTTTGCCTTCCTGATGGACCGTTCCATCCGAGAGACAGTTATTTTTGCCGGGGTAAAAAGCAAATAAAATATTTTTATTATGCAAATCGAATATGAAGCTACTTTCCTGGATATTAACAGGGGTAAGATGCGTGAAAATCTGAAAAAGGCAGGCGCCGTTTTGGTGCGTCCGGAATTCTTGCAAAAAAGACTCACACTTAGTTTGCCAGCGGGACATGAAATCACTGGTGGCTGGCTTCGGGTGCGGGACGAAGGGGATAAAATCATGATGACTTTGAAGGTGGTGGACGGGACGCAGATTCACAATCAGAAGGAAATCAATTTGCAGGTGGATAATTTGGAAGAGGCGGTGAAATTGCTGGAGACCATGGGTTGCAAGAAAAAATCTTATCAGGAAACCAAAAGAGAACTGTGGACTTTGGATGGCGTGGAGATTACGATTGACGAGTGGCCCTTTCTGGAGCCGTTTGTGGAAGTAGAGGGTCAATCTGAGGAGGTAGTGAAAAATGTTTCGGAAAAAATCGGTTTTGATTATGGCCAAGCATTGTTTTGTTGCGTGAGCACTTTGTATCACATGAAATATGGCATAGCGGAGGAAGTTATTAATAATCAAACGCCGGAGATAACTTTTGGCGACAAGAATCCGTTTGAAAATTAAAGTTATGAAAAAAGGAATCAGCTGCAAGACTGGCCTGAAAAAGAATGTAATCAGTAAAAGTATTTTTGAACGTGAAATTTTTCTGTGTAAAGAATTGTCGAAAGACAAAAAAGGATGCGGTTGGGGAAAGTGCCAGGATTGTGGTGTTGTGCCTTTACTCTATAAATTGCATAACGGTACTTTGATTGAGAAAGAATCAGATATTGCAAAATTAAAAAATAATTTTTTGAAATAATATATGACAGATTATACATTAATATCGAGGTTTAGAAATAAGGAGCGGTGTGAGCTGTTAATAGAAAAGTTATCTCAAAGGGGAAAAACTTGTTATAATTTTTGCAGTAAACCAGCTGACCCAAATAATGCCGATGCACATCCAGAGGATCAGATGAAAGTTTTTGAAGCCGTGAAGGATTTTTATAATGATGAATATTTCAAGGAGGTTTTTGAAGAGGACTTGGAAGGATTAAAAAATGCTGAAAAGGTTATTTTGCTTTTGCCAGCAGGGACTTCGGCGCACATGGAGGCGGGCATCGCTTTCGGTTTGGGAAAACCGTTGATTCTGATTGGGGAACCGGAAAAACCCGAAACACTATACCTTGTTTTCAATGAGCGGTATAAGGATGTGGAGGAGTTTTTGGCAACCGTATAAATGTATTTAAAGAAAGTATAAGATTATGTGGAAAATATTGTCTTCCAGAGAAATTTTTAGACATCCCAGGCTCACGCTAATTGAGGATATTGTTTTGTTGCCTGACGGGACAAAGACTGATTATTTGAAATTCAAATATACTGCCAATGCAGCTAGCGTGATTGCAAAAGGAGGTGATGGAAAGATATTGATTGGAAAGGAATATTCTCATCCTGTTGGAGAGTGGTTGTATCAATTTTGTGGCGGTGAAGTTCCTTTGGGAGAGGAGATTGAGATCGGAGCAAATCGAGAATTGATGGAAGAAGCTAAATTAAGGGCTGGCAAATTGGAATTGTTAGGAAGCTATTTGATAAACAATCGAAGAAGCCAATCAAAAATGTATGTATTCCTGGCGACGGAATTAGAAGAAAAATTTCTAGAGGGAGATAAGGAAGAGGATATTAAATTATTTTGGAAAAGTGAAGATGAAATTGATGCTATGATAAGAAATGGAGAAATAGCCAATTGTCATTTTTTGGCATCCTGGACTATGTATAAAGCACATTATAAGAATGAAGATAAGATTAAAGGATAAATTTTGGATATATGAGAAAAATTATTTTAGCTTCCAAATCGCCAAGAAGAAAATTTTTATTAGAACAGATTGGTCTTAAGTTTGATATTCATGAAAGTGATTATGATGAAGATATGCAGGCTATGACTGACCCGCATGAGCTGGTTAAATTTTTAGCACTGAATAAGGCACGTGATGTTGCCAAGCACTATGATGACGCTATCGTCATTGGGGCGGATACCTTTGTTATTTTTAAGGATAAATTTATTGGAAAGCCGAAAAATGAGCAAGACGCCAGAGAGACATTGCATAATTTTTCGGGCAAGGAACATGAGGTGGTGACTGGTTTTGCTATTATTGATACCCGAAATAATGTTATAATCAATGATGTTGGGATGGCTTCGGTAAAATTTAGAGACTTATCCGAAGCGGAAATTGATAATTATATCGCTACGGGAGAACCTATGACAAGAGCAGGTTCTTATGGTTTGATGGAAAGAGCGGCGGTATTGATTGAAAGTATTAATGGCGATTTCTATTCTGTCATTGGATTGCCATTGAATAAAGTTTATATAAATTTATTGAAAATGGGAGTGGATGCACTTAAATTATAGATGGATTATAAATTTAAAAAATATTTATGAAAATTATTATTTGCGGAAGCATGACGGCGGCTAAAAGAATGGTGGAAATTGAAGCCGGCTTGAAAGAGTTGGGGCATGAAGTTATCCTGCCCAGGTTCGCGCTCGAGTATGCTCAAATGAGCTCAATGGAAGAGATGCATTCAGAGTCCGTGAAAAACAAAATGGACCATGATCTGATTCGGGATTATTTTGAAGAAATCAAGCAGGGCGATGCCGTGCTGATTATCAATGATGAGCGCAAAGACATTGCCAATTATATCGGTGGCAATTCTTTTCTGGAAATGGCTTTTGCTCATGTGTTGCATAAAGAGGTTTTTCTTTTGAATCCGATTCCAGAGATGGGGTATTCCGATGAATTGATCGCGATGCAGCCAGTGATATTAAATGGTGATTTAAATTTAATTAAATAATGGAGCTGCAAATAGTAAAATTTTTTAATCGCTGGGGGTGGGGAACGAAAATTGATTTTCTAACACGTGCTATCAGTTATATTCCTTTCCTTGGTATTTCTTGGTCGGTTATTGCAATGGCCATTTTTTTCTTGGATAAGTATAATGGACATAGGATAGCAATTACTATGACAATGGCTATTGGGTTGCACTTCATCATAACAGCAGGTTTAATAAAGCGCTTCTTGGGACGATATTTCAAAAAGAATAGGCCATATATAGCATATTCCAATGACATCTTTCCATTAGGCAAGAGACATATTGATTCATCATTTCCTTCAAGTCACATGTCGGCCAATCTAGCATTGTTAGTGGTGGTAGCTTATTTTTATCCATCTATTATGACAGTGGCTATCGTTTGGGCGCTGGGAATGGCTTTCGCCAGACTACACAACGGTATGCATTATCTCAGCGACGTGGTGGCCGGAGCCGTTTTGGGGGTGATCTATGGAATAGTAGGTATCGCTTACGCCCAAGCATTGATTGCTTTTATTTTTTAGAATTACAACAATACATTTATATTGCAACTCATTTCGTTTGGCGAAATGAGTTATTTTTTAAGAGAATAGACAGGTTTTGGAAATTGAAAAATTTCTAAAAAAGAAAAGTGGTATCTAGTTAGAGGTTTGGCGCCTGGTATTGCAAAAAAGCCTTTGAACTGGTATGATTTAGATATATTGGAGCAAATAAAGAGGCTCTGGCTAGGCAAATTATAAAATTATAAGCATATTTTATGGAGAATTTAGAAAAAAAAGTGGATGAAATCTTGGAAAGGGGTGTTTTGATGGATTTTTTACCAACAAAAAAAGAATTCAAGGGGGCTTTGTTGAGTGGAAAAAAACTCCGTTTTTATATGGGAGCTGATCCAACTGCTAAAGCGCTTCATTTGGGTCATGCCCAAAATTTGATGGTGCTAGAGGATTTCCGAAAGTTAGGTCATGAGGTAATCTTTTTGATTGGAGATTTCACGGGCATGATTGGTGATCCGAGTGATAAATCATCTGCACGTGTGAAGCAGACACCGCAACAAGTGCAGGAAAACTTTGCAGCGTGGAAAGAGCAGACGAAAAACATTCTTGATTTTGATGCCAGGGAAAATCCAGTACAAATTAAATATAATTCAGAGTGGTTGGGGAAATTGAATTTTGCAGAAGTGCTGGAGTTGGCGAGTAATTTTACGGTGCAGCAGATGTTGGAGCGGGACATGTTTGCCAAGAGAATGAGGGCAGAAAAACCGATTTATATTCATGAATTTATGTATCCGCTGATGCAGGGCTATGACAGTGTTGTGATGGATGTGGATGTGGAGCTGTGCGGTACAGATCAGATTTTTAATGCCTTGGCTGGCAGGACGCTGATGCAAAAATTGAAAAATAAAAATAAGTTTGTGGTGGCGACAAAGCTGATTGCTGATGAGAAAACTGGCATGTTAATGTCGAAATCTAATGGAACAGGAGTTTTTCTAGGTATGGATGCGAATAGTCTTTTTGGCGCGATTATGTCACAGACAGATGGAATGTTGAAACCTTTATTTCTTGGTTGTACGCGAGTGGCGTTGGTAGAAATTGACGAGTTGATGAGGTTGGAAAATCCCCGAGACGCGAAAGTGCGTTTGGCCTTTGAGATTGTGAAAATTTACCATGGCGCAGAAGAAGCGCAAAAAGCCCAGGACTATTTCGTGCGGACGATTTCCAACAAGGAAATGCCGGCGGAAGTGGCGGAAGTGGATGTGGCGAAGGAGGAAATCAAATTGATGGAGTTTATTGTCCTGGCGGGACTGGCCAAGAGCAATGGCGAAGCTCGGAGAAAGATTGAGCAGGGTGGGGTGGAGGTGCAGGAAAAGAAAGAGCTTGATTGGCAAAGAATGCTCACCAAGGAAGATGTGGGCGCGGTAGTGAAGGTGGGAAAATTTAATTTTGTGAAAATCAAATTTGTGTAAATGGAAATAGGTTTTGTAAAAGCAATGGAATATTAGTAGCTAAATTAAAAAATATTATGTTAGAAGAAAAAATTCTGGCCATTAGAGCAGAAGCCTTGGAGAAAATTAATCACGTAAAGACAGATATTTTTGAAATTGAGAAAAAATATTTAGGCCGTAAGAGTGAGTTCGTGAGCATCTTGAAAGCGCTCAAAGATCTGTCGCCGGAAGAAAAAAAGAAAATTGGAGAATTGGCGAATCGGGCGAAACAGGAGATTATGGAAGTTCTGGAAAAAAAGAAGGCGCAGTTGCAAAGTGCCAGTTTTGATTTTGAAAAAGAACGCATTGATATCACTATTCCAGGAAAGAAGCAGGCTTATGGACATCTACATATTCTTTCTACGGTGCAAAAAGACATTGAAGACATCTTCACTTCAATGGGATTTGAAATCGCTGATGGTCCGGAAATAGAAATTGAGCATTATAATTTTGATCAACTTAACATTCCGAAGGACCATCCAGGACGAGATATGCAAGATACTTTTTGGCTGAAGGCTGCTGCACAGAGCAAGAAGGTGAAAACAGGCGATATTAGCGAGCGCACACTTTTGCGCACGCAAACTTCTCCAGTGCAAGTGCGCTATATGGAAAGCAACACCCCGCCTTTCAGGATTATTGTTCCAGGGCGAGTCTTTCGCAATGAGGCGACTGACGCTTCCCATGAACACACTTTCAACCAGTTTGAAGCTTTGGTAGTGGGAGATGATATTAGCGTGGGCAATTTCAAATATATTGCACAGAAGTTTTTTTCAGAATTTTTTGGTCAAAAAATGAGCGTTCGATTGCGCCCAGGTTATTTTCCTTTTGTGGAACCGGGATTTGAATTTGATATTTCCTGCACGGTGTGCGGCGGTCGGGGTTGCTCTTCTTGCAAACACACAGGTTGGTTGGAAATCGGTGGTTGCGGGATGGTTAATCAAAGCGTATTTGTTTCCGCCGGCTATCCCAGAAACAAATATCAGGGCTTTGCTTGGGGATTTGGCTTGGAGCGATTAGCGATGATGAAGTATAAAATTTCCGATGCGCGTCTATTTGAAAGCGGTGACTTGCGGTTTATCAAACAATTCTAAATATAATCTTATGAAATATAGCTACAATTGGTTACAGGAACTAACTGATACAAAATTAAGTCCGGAAGAATTGCGAGAATTAGTCACCTTGCACGCTTTTGAAGTCGAGGGTTTGGAAAAAGTGGGTGCGGATTTTGCCGGAGTGGTGGTGGGAAAGATTTTAGAAATTGCCAAGCATCCCAATGCGGATAAGTTGCAGTTGACGAAAGTGGATGCGGGAGATGAAATTTTGGAGATTGTCTGTGGAGCTCGCAATATCACTGTGGGAGATATGGTGCCGGTGGCTATGGTGGGAGCAAAATTGCCTAATGGATTGGAAATCAAGGAGGCGGAAATTCGCGGAGAGAAATCCTTTGGGATGTTGTGTGCTCAGGATGAGCTAGGCTTGGGAGCTGATCACGCGGGCATTTTTCTTTTAGATGCCCAAGCTAAAATCGGCACTCCGCTGGCAGATTATTTGAATATGGCAGATAGTATTTTGGACATTGATATTTTGCCTAATCGGGCGCATGATTGTTTGAGTTATGTGGGCATGGCACGAGAAATCGTGGCCTTGGAGACGTATCATCTCAACGCAAAAAAAGCCTCTTTTGACTATGATTATGCAGGCTTGATTTTACCTAAGAAAAAATCGAAAAAAGTGGCGGTAGAAATCAAGGATATAGACTTGTGTTCCCGTTATATGGCGGTAGTGATGGAGGATATTGAAGTGGGAGAATCACCGGCGTGGATGCAAGCGCGTTTGCTGACATCAGGGATTCGTCCGATTAATAATATTGTGGATGCCACTAATTATGTAATGTTGGAATTGGGACAGCCTTTGCATGCTTTTGATTGGGATGAGATTTCCAGTAGTAAAGCGCAGGCTAATATTGTGGTGCGTCGGGCAAAAAAAGGTGAAAAAATAACGCTTTTGGATGAATCTGTGAAAGAGTTATCTAATCAAGATTTGGTGATTGCTAATGAAAAAACAGCCCTGGCCATTGCTGGTGTGATGGGTGGAAAGCATTCTGGTATCAATGCTAAGACTAGAACAATTGTTTTGGAAAGTGCTAATTTTAATGCTACAGCCGTTCGAAAAACACGTACTACTCTAGGCATCAAGACAGATGCGTCCGATCGTTTTGAAAAGGAATTGGATCCAAATTTGGCAGAAAAAGCTATGGTGCGCTTGGTGGAAATTATCGAACACATTGCTCATGGAAAAATGGAAGGTCAAATGGATAGCTATCCCAAAGCAATTAAGCCGTGGAAAATTAAATTGGATCTAGCTTATGTAGATAGGTTGTTGGGAGAGCAAGTGCCTTTCAAGAAAATCGGACAGATGTTGAATTTATTAGACATTAAAATTTCCGGCCAAGCTTCGATGGTGACTCTAGAGATTCCCACTTTTCGAGTAGATCTGAAAACTCCAGAGGATTTGATCGAAGAAATCGGTCGCATATTCGGCTATCAGAATATCCAGCCACAACCTATTTTGGGAGAATTGGTGGCGCCAAAAATAAATCACGAGAGATTTTTTGAGAGAAAAGTGAAAGAATTGCTGAATGGTTTGGGGATGGATGAAATATATAATTATTCTTTCTATAGCCACAAAGATAGGAGTAATTGTAAGTTAGAAGAAGTGCCACATTTGGAATTGGAAAATCCCATGAATCCGGAGCAGCAATGCATGCGCGTTAGTTTGGTGCCGGGAATATTGCATAATGTCAAAAATAATTTAAAAAACTATAAGAGTTTGGCTTTTTTTGAAAGTGGTCGGACATATTTGCCGAAAGGCGAGGTATTGCCTGAGGAGAGGAAGAAAATTGTTATGGCTCTTGTATTAGAACAAGACAAGAATAGTGAGACATTTTTTGCATCCAAAGGGATGGTAGAAAATTTGTTAGAAAAAATAGGTGTGCCAAAAGTCGCTTTTACGGAGATAGATTCTTCCATGAGTCACGCTTTAGGATTATGGCATCCTACGCGGAGTGCGCAACTGACCGTCGCAGGGCAATCAACTGTTCTTGGCTACATAGGAGAAATCAATCCTTTCGTTTTGGCGTCATTCAAAATTGCGAAACGAGTCGCGCTAGTGGAGTTGGATTTGGGATTATTGTTGGATAATATAGTTGAAGACAGACAGTTTGTAGAATTGCGTAAATATCCTACGGTGGTGCGTGATATTTCCATGTTAACAGATCGGCAGGTGCACGTGGGAGAAATTATGCAGGCTATCAAAGTGGCGGGAGGTGGATTAATTTTGGACGTGGAGCTATTTGATATTTTTCAAAAAGAGGAGGGAAACAGTTTAGCTTACCACATTGAGATTGGTAACGCGGAGCGGACTTTGGAAAGTGCTGAAGTGGATAGTGTGATGGAAAAAATCCAAACTAGTCTGGCGAAAAATTTTGGAGTGGCTATTCGGAAATAGCTGGCATGCACAGTTTATTTGCCAGGGTGAAAACGTATTTTTAAGCAGTAAATTTTTTTATTAATTGCTATGCGAGAAATTTCGAAACAGTTTGATTTTAAAAAAAGAGAAAGTGAAATCTATGCCGCTTGGGAAGAGAGGGGTTATTTTAATCCGGACAACGTCAAATCTTCTAAAAAGTATTGCAATGTACTTCCACCGCCTAATGCTAATGGAGAGTTGCATCTTGGGCATGCTTGCGGTTACACCGTGATGGATATTTTTGGGCGCTATGAACGCATGAATGGTAAGAAAGTGCTGCTATTGCCGGGCAAGGATCATGCTGGGATTCAAACGCAGGTGGTGTATGAGCGCAAAATAAAAGCTGAGCGCGGCATCACACGGCATGAATTGGGGCGAGAGAAATTCTATCAGGAGAGTTATGCTTTTTGTACGGATCGATCCAACTACATGCGTTCGCAAGAAAAGAAAATTGGCATCAGTGCGGATTGGTCACGGGAGAAATTCACTCTAGACCCAGATACTTTGAAAATCGCCATGGAGACGTTTGTGAAGTTATATCGCGACGGATTGGTGTATAAAGGGGAGCGCATCATTAATTGGTGTCCGCGCTGTGCTACAGCTCTTTCTGACGTAGAAGTGATTCACCAAGAAAAAGAAGGTAAAATGTATCATATTAAATATCCCATTAAAGATTCCAAAGAATTTTTAGTGGTGGCTACTACCCGACCGGAGACGATGTTGGGGGATACGGCAGTGGCAGTTAATCCTAAGGATAAAAGATTTCTGAGTTTTATCGGACAAACATTAATTTTGCCTTTGCAGGAACGGGAGATCCCTGTTATTGCGGACCGACGGATTGATATGGAGTTTGGAACGGGGGTGGTGAAAATCACTCCGGCACATGATCCATTGGACTGGAAAATCGGTAAGGATCATAAATTAGAAGAACTGCAAGTCATCAATGAAAAGGCGGAAATCACCGAAATTGGCGGTAAATATGCTGGAATGGATGTGCTCGTAGCCAGAGTGCAAATAGTGAAGGATTTGGCAGAGCTCGGGTTGTTGGAAAAAGAAGAAAATTTGACCAACAATGTTTCTGCTTGTGAGCGCTGCAAAACAGCCATTGAGCCGCTTATTTCCAAACAATGGTTTGTATCAGTGGACGGCGAAAAACATTCCTTCAAAAAAGAAACCTTGGCTTTGATTAAATCAGGCAAAGTGGATATTTATCCAGAAAATTTCAAGAAAGTGCTAATTAATTGGATTGCTAATTTGGAAGATTGGTGCATCTCGCGCCAGATTTGGTGGGGGCCACAATTTCCAGTGTGGTATCGCGGTGAGGAGGTGTATGTAGGCTTGGAGGCGCCGAAGCAAAATAATGGCAAGAGTAAATGGGTACAGGATGAAAACACTTTTGATACGTGGTTTTCTTCTAGCCAGTGGCCCTACACTGCCTTGGGCTATCCCAAAGGCAAGGACTATCGAAATTTCTATCCAACCGATATGATGATTATGGGGCGGGACCTGCTTTTCTTGTGGGCAGCCAGGATGTTGATATTAGGAGCCTATCGCACCGGCAAAGCTCCTTTCAAACATCTCTATTTCACTGGACTAATTTTGGACAAGGATGGACAGAAATTTTCTAAATCTAAAGGCAACGGAGTAGACCCCCTGGAGACCATTGAAAAATTTGGCGCGGATGCGTTGCGCTTGAGTTTAGTGATGGATATTGCTCCGGGACAAGATACACGTTTGTTTGAAGAAAAAGTAGAAAGCTTCCGTAATTTTGTCACTAAATTGTGGAATATTTTTCGTTACTGCGAACAATCAGATGTTAATTTCAGCTTAGTAGAAAAAATCAGCAAAAAAGATTTGAAGACTTTGAGTGACAGGTGGATTATTTCGGAGCTGGAAGAAACCACTGCCAAGGTGACGCAACTCATGAAAGATAAGAATATTTCTTTGGCGCAAGACACATTGCGAAAATTTACTTGGGACAGTTTTGCTTCATGGTACCTAGAAATCCATAAGATTGAGAAAAATACCAAGGTATTGGGCTATGTGCTGGATCGCATTTTGAAAATGTGGCATCCCTTTACTCCATTTGTCACCGAGGAGATCTTTGGTATTTTGAAGGAGGGCGAAGAAACGCTGATGATGGCTGCTTGGCCGAAGAGTGAGAAAAAATTCATTAATCCAGATGCTAACAAGGATTTCTCCGACCTAGTGAATTTAATCACCATGATTCGCAATCTCAAATCCAGCTATCGCATTGACCAGGCACAGCTTTTGGAAGTGTATTGCGAAGAAAAAATTGAGAAAGAAATCATTGAGAAGCTAGCTCGCGTGAGCATAGCGCAAGGAGCCACTTTTAACAAGCGCAAGATGATTAAATTAGCTACTTCTAAAAGAGTACTTTATTTGGATATTGCCAAATCCATAGATATTACAAAAGAACTGGAAAGTGCTCGCAAGGAAATTGGAGAATTGGAAAATCTCATTGGAAAAAACGAAGGAATGTTGAAAAACAAAAATTTCGTAGCGGGCGCGCCGGCTGCGGTGATTGAGGCGACCAAAACAAGAATAGCCGAATACAAAAGCCGGCTGAAGGTGAAGAAAGAGCTGGTGAAAGATTTGGGGAAATTATAATATTCCCAGAGGAATATAATTTTCAGCGAATTAATTTTAAAAAAATCCCTACAAAACTTACATGTGGGGATTTTTTATATAAATTGTCCCGAGGCTATTTTAAGCGGTGATTTAGTGGTATAATGATATTAGGTATATGATGGAATTGGGAGCAGGGTTGTCATTGACAAAATTGCCAAAATAAACTATTATATACAAGGTTTCTTTCAAAATTAAAGATTGATTTTATCAAAGTAAATTGGGCAATTACGCTATTTTGTCCCGCTTAGCGGGGTAGAATAGGGAGGAAAGTCCGGACATTCGGCCGTACCGCTTAGCGGGATGGCATAGGTAGTGGGTAATTCCCATCTAGGGTGACCTACGAGGTGCGAGCAGAGACGTTTGTTTTCGCAAGAAAATAAACACCCTTCGGGGTGAGTCCTAATGGAAACATTGGGGGTGAAACGGCAAAATCCTTACTTGAATGCAAGGTCGCGTCTTACGTTATACTATAGTAAACGCAAGAAGAACTGCATGACCCAGCTAGTAATAGCAGGGCTAGATAAATTATTGCCCCAATTTTGACTTCGCTTTAGCGGGGAGAAGATTGGCACAAAATCCGGCTTATAGATTTACTTTGATAAAATTGGTATTTAATTCATGACTGAAGGGATGGTCTTCTAAAAAAAATAAGTTATGAAAAGATCGGAATTATTTTTTAGCGCAATCCAGGTGCCAGTTGATTTTATTATGATTGTACTGGCTGGATTTTCAGCGTATATCGTTCGGGATGTTCCGCAGATAGTGGCTTTGCAACCAAAGTTATATAATTACCCGATTGAAGATTATATCCGGATAATTTTTTTGATTGCGCCAATTTTTATCGCTATCTATGCGATAGAGGGACTTTATGATAATCGTGTTACTCGCAAATTTTGGAAAGAAGCCATGCGTGTTTTTGTGGCTACTTCCATTGGTTTGGTGATTATCATTGTCGCCATATTCCTTAAGCGAGAGTGGTTTTCTTCGCGCTTTATTATCCTGGCCGGTTGGATGATGATAGTTTTTTATGTGGTGCTAGCGCGTTATGTTTTGCATTTGATCCAGCGCTGGCTAGTGATTCATCGCGGAGTGGGAGTGCATCGATTGTTGCTGATTGGTAGAAATGGAAAATTAGATACCATCGCTAAATTAATCGGACAAAATAAAAATATGGGTTATAAGATTGTCGATCAAATAGACACGGCTCATTT
>JBAZXY010000006.1:0-23140 GCA_041659585.1 Parcubacteria group bacterium
CTTTTGTTTCTTATTTGATTTTATATGAGATTAACCCAAATTTATTAGAAATTAAGGGTATTTGTCAGTCAGGAGGAGGAGCGACTGGGACATCAACAAGTACCGGCATAACAACCGGACCGAGCACAACACCCTTAGGAACCATTTCTAAAGAATGCGATAAATATGATAGCATGTTCCAATCAGCAGGGGGAGACAAGGACACGCAATGTCTTCTTAAGGCTATTGCTATGCAAGAGAGTAGTTGCAATGCAGGTGTGGGGTGCAATGGAGTTGGCTCTTGTGGTTTAATGCAAATTCAACCAGCCACAGCTGGTATGACATCGTCTCAACTAAATGATCCTCAAACAAGCATTAATAAGGCAGCTGAACTCTTGCGCACCAATCAAAGACTAATCAGTGGCCAAACTTATTTTACCGCCAGCCAGGGAACAGCCCCCGGCACAACAACTACAACCTATGGCAACAACACCTATTCCACTGGTAATGATGATTTAATTGCCTCTTACAATGCCGGTGGCGGAGCTAAAGCCACCACGGCCGAGAAAAAGGGGCCTTTTAAACAATCTACGGATTGCCCCACACCACCAACGCCAGCTTGGCAATGTGATAAAAACCCTGGAGGATTTGCTGAAACACAAGCTTATGTTCAAAAAGTACAAGGCTATCAAAAGCAATGTCTAGGATCTTAGTTTTTCTTTATTAAATACCACTTTATCGGAAGTGGTATTTTTATTTATGGCAAAAATAACCATCCAAAACACCACCGCCAAATCATTCTTAAAATATGTCGTATCCGCTAAACCATGCAGTAAAATATATAGCATAATACCCAAATAAACACACTTTTCAGATTGATTGCCTTTACCACTCATTATTCTTCTAAACCAAAAAATAAGCAACCAAATAAAACCAATTAAACCAATTAAACCAGCTTGCAACCAAAACGCCAGAAATAAATTATGCGGTTGCGGCACCGCCCACTCCAAATAAGGTGGAAAATATTTTTGGTATTCCAAATATTTGTTTTGAAAATTGCCTGGCCCAATGCCCAAAACAGGATTATCCAAGCCAATTTTCAGAGCCGCACTCCAAATCATTAAGCGCGATGAGGCAGAGGATCGCTCTGTTGCATGAACTAAGTTAAATAGCTTTGTTGTTCCTATTTGCAAGAGAAAAAAACTACTCGCCACTAAAAATAAACTTGCTAACACCCTCCACCCAAAAAGCTCTTTTTTTATTATCCATATTATTGCAAGAGCTATAAAAACAGCTAGCCAAGCAGCATATGATTGCGTGAGATAGAAAGCTATTATCAGCACACCCAGGCTTGGACCATAAAAAATAAAATTCTCTCTCCAGAAAAAAATACCAATAATAATTGCCGGAGCTAGATACATCGCCAAATAATTAGGTGAGTTATAAAAAGCTTGTAAACGACCATCAAAAGTAATTTGCCCTAAAAGAAAATAAACCAAGGCCAAGCTAGCCACCCCAAAAGCCGAATAATACATAGCTTTGATAATTTTTTTACTTTCCAATAATTGGACGCCTGCCCAAGCAAAAACCATAGGAATAATAAACCAGCTTTTTAGTATGCCCCAGCTAACAGCATTCGAGCCACTATACAGCGTTGAAAACAATAATCCTACCAAAAGCATAGTAATAGGTGTTTTATAGTCCCCATAACCACTGGGCTCAATTTTAGAGCTTAGGATGCGATTTAAAAACAAGACTATTGTTATCACAGCCATTATCTCAAAAAGGTTAGTCGACACCCCATTCCAAGAGAATCGAATTAAATAAGCCGGCATGGCTATTAGTGTAATATATGTAAAATTTTCTAAGTTAAGTAGTTTTTTCATTATTTAATTTTAACTGGGAGAAACTAAGGATAACCAAAAACAATGTCAGCACCACGGGGGAATAAATAGCGGTTTCTGTGAGAGAATGACTGGCAAAAATAAGCAGGCTTATTAAGGCGAAAAAAAATAATGTTTCCTGTTTAGTTTTTTTCCAAAAACTAAACATGCTAACACCCAATAATCCCACCCAAATAAACATATTAGGCAAGCCCGTTTCTACGGCAATATCCAAGTAGGTATTATGTGCATAGATAGGATCGCGATAAGTGGCTAAACTAGTTACGGCCAGTGGATAATTACCAATGCCCACTCCTAATATAGGATGCACCAAAATAATCTCACCCGCTGCCTTCCACATCACCAATCTCCCTTGATTAGAGCCCTCCTTTAAATCTAGGCTCGATAAAAACCGTTGAGATATGGGAGAGGGGAAGAGCAGTATAACACAACCTATCCCCAAAACAAAACCCATGGATATTTTATATTTTTTAGGCACCTTATGCCAGAAAAAAATAGCCGTAAAGATAATGCCAGCCAACAACCCCACATATCCTCCACGCGAAAAAGTAAGGATGTCAGCTAAGAAAATAATACTAGCTGCTCCTATATACCAACTTCTGCGCTGTTTATAAAAAATTATGCCCACCGCCAAAGGCAAAACTAATCCCAGATAAAAAGAAAACATGTGTGGGTCTGGAAAAAAGGAGGTGGCCCGCAAATATGTTTGACCGGAAATATTCACCAGCCAACTCGGATTTTTTAAAACCGCCTCTCCGAAACTATTGCCTAAAAAGGGAACAATCACAAACTTAGACCAAAAAACAAATACCGCTTTTACGCCATAAATAAATTGCGCCCCAAATTGCACCACCCCCACAAAAGCCGCTAACGTACCACTCCAAACAATACCACTGACCACTTCCAAAAATCTTTGCTTACTATTAATCAATTGACTGGCCACAAAGTAGATAGGGAAAATGGAAAACAAAAAAAGCAACTTTCTCGCGGACCAATCAGCATTCGTAGCCACACTGATAGATAAAAAATTCAATCCTAAAAAAGCCAGCACCAAAAAAGCCTGGCCACTACTATTTAATTTAACTTGTTGGTTTTTTAATCCTTGCGCCAGCCACGCCCCAAATAAGCCCAAAATTAAAATACGAATAGAGGCCAGATCAACACCTGCCACAGGGTTTAGTGCCAGCTGGAATGGTAAGTATAATACCAAAAAAAGAAGTGCTTTATACATTTTTATATAACTATTTTTCTTAACGTCCTAACCACCCAAGGGGTCCATCCTTTAAAATGTTTTTTAAAATAATAATCTTGCGAGGCATAAAAAAAATGTTTTTGTTTGGTTTTGTCTTTCCAACTTCCTCCTTCCACATGTCGCACCACCACAGCATCACTAGATTCAATTTTTCTACCCGCCCCCCTTGCTCGCTTACAAAGATCGACATCCTCAAAATACATAAAAAAATTCTCATCAAATCCGCCCAATTGATTAAATAAAACTTTTTCAATTATAAAAGCTGCTCCGCTCACCCAAAAAACGGATTGCTTTTTATTCACCCTTTTTAATAGATTAAGGTTATTTTGGATTAAATCATAGAGATCCACCTCTCGAAAACCAACTGTCCAAGGTTGCCTTTCGTGCTTTTCATTTACAATTTTTAGGCCAATAATGCCCAATTCTGGTTGCTTCCTCATTTTTTCAAAAATACTTTCCGGTTCAGCAAAAATTACCTCCGTATCAGGATTTATCAACAATAAATACCGCCCTTTAGCCTCCGCTGCACCAAGATTATGCGCCCGTCCAAAACCAATATTTTTTTGAGTGTGAATGATTTTTATAGACGGGTAATCATTTTCCAACTCAATTAATTTTTCCTCCCGATCATTATTAACAATAATAATTTCTATTTCAACACCCTTAAAAGCGCTTTGAATAGAGGCAATACATTTAGCTAGATATTGCTGGCTTTTATAATTTACAATAATGATTGAGAAGCGCGCATCACTAGAGATTGGCGTTTTTGAAATCGACATAAGCCTTATTCACTGTTACTGCAATTTCATTTTGGTTAAATTTCATATCCCAAAGGTTCTTGGCTTTACGCATAGTTAAATAGGTTTCTATCCAATATTTTTTATGCCAAGAAGTGTTTTTCTTGAAAAAAATTAATCCCGACAACACTAACCAGTAGATTTTATTTTTTTTATTTTTTTCACTTGCCTCAAAATGATAGATCCAGCTAGAAGATACCACTACATTTTTAAAACCTTGTTTTTTTGCTCGTAAACTAAAATCGGCATCCTCCCAATATAGAAAATAATCTTCATCTAAAAGACCAATTTCTCTAAAAACACTAGCCCTTACCAACATACTACAACCAGTAATAAACTCTGATTCATAATAATCCTGCGCTGGAACTTGCTTTTTGTGTTGACTGCTCATCCTGTTCCATAAAATTTCTCCACCAGCAAACCATACTTCTTTAGTTTTCCCATCAAAAATAACAGGACTCAGAAGGCCGATTTTCTCTTCACTCTCCGCCACTTCTACCAGCTTGTTTAAAAAATCATTCTCCACCTCCGTATCATTATTCAATAGCAGAACATAGTCCGCCATGCGCTCCAAAGCAAAGCGGATGCCTACATTATTACCAGTTGCGTAACCCAGATTTTTAGCATTCTTGATGAAATTAGCTCGTGAAAAACAACCCTTAGCCAATTCCAATGAGCCATCTGTGGAATCATTATCCACCACCACCACTTCAAAATTAGGATAATCTAATTTAAACAAGCTCGTCAGACACTTTTTTATAACCTCTTTGCCGTTATAATTTAAAACGACAATGAAAACCTTAGGCTGGTTTAACATAATATAATAAAATTAATTTTTACGGATCAAACTAGTGAGCTCCTCTGTCTCAACCGCTTTTAATAGCCACAAACAAACAAAATATATTCCTGAACTGCTCGCAGCTAGAAGGAAAAAATTAAGATTTTTAAAAACATAGAGGAAGACTGCCATTAATAATCCCGCCCCAAGAATTTTTAAAAAACCTTTTGTTTGGGGTAAATATTTAATTTCTACAATAACCACATATCCTGTTAATAATACCACTAAAAACTCTGTTATGACAGAGATATAAGAAGAGGCGATGTAGGAGTAGGTTGGAATAAAAAGAAGATTAGCTCCGATATTAAATATTGCCACCCCGCCCAAAATCCACATTAATTTTTTTTGCAAATTACCCACAATCAAAATGGTATTAAAAAGTTGTCCAAAAAAGATTAAAGCTAGCGCAAAGACCAATATCCTCAGCACCCCTCCTGCTTCAAAGAAACCACTCCCCCCAATTAATTGGATAATATCATCTGCCAAAAAGGAGACTCCTACAATCAATGGCACTATTAAAAGAAAAAATACTTTTAATGTCTTATTGGAAACATCCATAAATCTCTCTCTATCGGAAAAAATATTTTTTGCCATAATAGGCATGACCAACCCTACTATCATAGCTGGGAAAAAAGTGATATTTTCCAAAACCTTGTATGCCACATTATAAATACCCACCTCAGCACTGCTTTTCATCACCGAAAGCAAGATCGTGTCCATCTTAAAATAAACAAAAGAAATCACCGCCGCTATGCCCATTGGCAAAGATTCCCGCAGGAAACCCTTCCAATAAACAAAATCAAATTGTAGTTTAATGGTAATATATTTTTTTATTAAAAAATATATTACGCCAAAATTAACCATCATATTAACCAGCAGCGCTACCATTATCCAATCAAAACCCAGTTTTAATTTTATCGCCCCAATGACAAATATTACTTGCGTCATCTTTCCCACCAATTCACTCACCGCCACCTTATCCATGGCTAGATTTTTTTGAAAAACACCATTCAAAATTTGATAACTTGAAGAAAACATAAAGGAAGCGGCGGCGATAATAATACCTCGCTTAACTTCCGCTGGATAATCAAAAAAGTAGACCACCAAAGGAGAGGCTATAAAAACTACCGCGCTAGAAACAAGTCGGATAGCAAAAATATTTCCCAAAATATGTTCTTCATCAGCCCCTTCTCGAGAAATTTCCCGCGTCGCAATAAAATACAACCCCAGATCGGCAATTGCCGCAAAAAAAGACAAAAACGCCAACACTGTGGCGTAATTTCCAAAACCTTCCTTACCTAAATATCGAGTAATAAAACCAATAGCCACCAAAGCTAAAATAGTAGAAAGCACTTTAGTGACAGTGCTCACCAAGACATTGTAGGCTATTTTTCGAGCAACAACCATATGATTAAAATTTTCAATTTTCAATAACCAACCCTCAAGATAAATCTTAAGAATTGCAAACTAAAAGCTGTTTTACGATTTTTATCGCATAAAGCCCTAGTTAATACTAGCAGGCTTAATGATAATTTTTCGCTCCTCACCCTCTCCAACACTTTCCGTAACCACGGCAATATTTTTAGAAAGCTCCATATGAACCAATCTTCTCTCATATGGAGACATTGGGCGAAGCGCTATAACCTTTTGCTCCCTTACTACCTGCTCCGCAATATTTTTAGCTATAAGAATGATGGAAGAATTTTTCTCCTTCCGATAAGAATTCACATCCACTATAAAATTAGTTCGCTCCTCTGTTTTTCGTCTAATTAAGATTCTAGCAATATGCTGCAATGATTGTAAATTAATACCGTATTGACCGATTAAAAAATTAGATTCGTCTGTTTTAATATTACAAACAATATTCTCCTTATCCTGCTCCAAATCATACTCTTTTATAATCTCAATTTCACAAGAAAAACCCATCTTTAAAAGTAACTCTGACACCACCGCTTGGATCAAATCTTCCAATTTAGTTTCTTCTGTTGCCATATATTTAAAACTTAGCTATTAACTTCTATATTCTATACGGTTTTGGACTTTTTTTCCATATACATTTGCTGAACTATCATAAATGCCGTAGAAACCAACCAATATAAAGCCAAACCGGCGGGAAATTTTATTCCAATAAAAAGAGTGAGAAGCGGTCCTAAAAAAAGCATTTGCTTGGTCATTATCTCTGAAAAATCAGCCTCATCACTTTTATTTGTTTTTGATGTTTTTTTATTCATCATCATCTTTGTTTGAATAAATTGAGCCCCTGCTGCCAAAACAACTAAAATAATATGTGGGATACTCTCTATTTTAATATGAGATATATCAATAGCAGCAGCCAAGTCAACTATACCAACAAAAAGCTTATTGATTTGCCCAGGATTAGCAACAAAAGAATATAAATCAGCACTATCAACCACTAGCCCCGCAGTAGAAATATTAAATAACACTCGATAAATAGCTATTAAAAAAACTAGTTGTGCCACCATGGGCAAACAACCAGAAAGGGGATTAGTTTTGCTTTCTTTATACAACTCCATCATTGCCCGACTTTGCTTTTCTTTATCATTCTTATGCTTTAATTGCAATTCCTTTATTTTTGGCTGCAATTCCTGCATTTTTTTCTGTGACTCGATTTGTTTTTTGCTTAATGGAAATAGCAAAAATTTCACTAAAATAGTGCTAATTATAATAGCTACCCCAAAATCTGGGATAATATTATAAACAAAAATCAGAAGATTATAGATAGGTTGATAAACAAGCGTGTGAAACAAAAAAGACATTTTTTATTTATTTAGAGGTTTTTTATTTAACAATATACCGCCTTTTTCCAGTACTTCTAGTATATTTTTTTTAAAATTTATACTCCTAGTTTTTTCCTCATCCCTCTTTCTAGCCATAATAACCACATCCCAACCCTTCTCTATTTGCTTTAATTCAGCCTGAATAATATCCCGCATCGCCCTTTTTACTTGATTTCTTTCTACAGCCTTTTTGGAATATTTAAGACCCACTACAATACCTATACGCGTATCCCTTGAATCATTTTTTAAGCTTTTTATAGCTATATTATTCAAAGCCACAAAAGCACCTAGCTTTTGCACTTTTTCATGATCTTTTTTCTTAGTTAAGCGATTTTTAAAAGGCAGCATGGTGATAAGTTCAGATAAATTAAAATGTATTATTAGGAAGTGGTAAGATTTTTTCTTCCTACTCTTCTTCTCCTTCTTAAAACGGCTTGTCCACTAGCTGTTTCATTTTTCTTGCGAAAACCATTTCTTCTTTTTCTTCTTGTGCTGGATGGTTGATACGTTTGACTCATATTTGTATATTATACCTATTAGATTATTATTTTTGAATTAATTAGAAGTTTACCAATTATTTTAGGTAAAGTCAATTAAATTTAGATATTGTCTATAAATAAAAAATATCCTAAATTTGCTTTTTATTTATTATCTATTATATACTTACTCTATAACTTAGTGGTTTTATTTTATTTACCCACAACTTATCCACACCCTTATCCCCTTTTCCTCCTTAGACAGCTGTTTTTTAGCATGATATAATTATTTTTATTAAATAACTTTCTTAAACTAATATCCCATCATGACGAATGAAGAGCTTTGGAGAGCCGCTTTAGGGGAAATAGAACTTTCAATTTCGAAAGCCAATTTTATTACGTGGTTTAAAAACACATCTGTATTATCTAATGAAAATAGTAAAGTGGTGATTGGTGTGCCTAATGGCTTTGCTAAAGAATGGTTAGAAAATAAATATAATCTCTACATCTTAAAAGCTTTACGTAATATCCAACCCGATATTAAGGAAGTTTCTTGCTCTATTAAAACAAATGAGGATAATTCTTTTCAAGAAAATAGGGTAGACGCCATCCAACCACCTAAAAGAATTCCACTACCCAAGCCTTTTATTAAAAAAACTCTTAGTATTAGTCAAGAAAATAATCTTAATCCTAAATATACTTTTGAAAATTTTATTATCGGCTCCAGTAATGAACTCGCTCGAGCAGCTTGTTTTGCTGTTTCTCAAAATTTAGGTCGTATTTATAACCCCCTCTTTATTTATGGTGGAGTAGGTTTGGGAAAAACTCACCTTCTACAATCCATTGGTAATGAAATTTTACAAAAAAACCCCGATCGTAAGGTTAAATATATTACATCTGAGCGCTTTACTAGTGAGCTTATCGATTCTATTCGCACCCAAAAAATAAATGAATTCAAGGAACATTATCAAAAAATAGACCTTCTTATTATTGATGATGTTCAATTTTTATCTGGTAAGGAAAAAACTCAAGAAGAATTTTTTCATATCTTTAATTATCTTTATCAACTTAATAAACAAATCGTTCTTAGTAGTGATCGAGCCCCTAAAGCTATTCCCACACTTGAAGAACGCTTACGTTCCCGTTTTGAAGGAGGAATGATTGCTGATGTTTCTAAAGCTGATTTTGAGACCAGAATGGCTATTTTAAGCAAAAAGGCTTATGATGAAAAATTTATTATTTCAACAGAAACACTCAGCTTCATTGCTGAAAATATCACCAGTAATATCCGCGAACTTGAAGGAGCACTTAATCGTGTAGTAGTTTCCTCCCAATTAAGTGGAAAGGAACCCTCCCTGGAATATGTCTCAACACTTTTATCTGAACTCATTACTAGCGGAAAAAAGAAAGGTATTACCCATAAACACATTATTACAGTTGTTTCTTCTTTTTATGATATTGATCCTAACGATTTAATTATTAAAAATAGAAAAAAGGAGGTTGTTAAACCAAGACAAATTGCTATGTATCTCATGCGGAGTGAGTTAGAGTATTCCTTTCCTGGTATTGGAGAAAAATTAGGAGGAAGAGATCATACCACCACTATCCACGCTTGTAATAAAATAGCTAAGGAATTAAAAATAAATGATAAATTAATAGAAGAGATTACTATTATTAAAGAGCGTTTATATAGAATTACTTAATAACTTGTGGATAAGTTGTTTCTTAACCTATTATTTCCTATTCATAACCCTCTATTATTTGACTTATTAAGTGTTTAAACTTAAACCAATTTAAATAAATATAAAAATACATTCTCTTTATACTAAGCCTAATAAATTAGTTATCCACAACTATATCAACAGAAAAAATATCTCTTCTAAGCCTCTAAAGATAGTTATCCACTTTTTTACCTTTACTATATAATAACTATTTCTTTTTATATATATAAATAAACTATTATATTATACTAATATTATGAAACTTACATGTACCCAAGAAAAATTTAAAAAAGCTATTTTTAATTCAGAGCGTGTAGTCTCTAAACAAAACACCCTACCTATTTTAAATAATATTTTATTTGAAACGGAGAATGGTGGTTTAAAAATATCAGCTACTAATTTAGAAATAGGAGTTTCTAATCAAATAGGAGCTAAAATTGAAAAAGAGGGTAAAATTACTATTCCAGCAAAACTTATTAGTAATTTTATTAATAATTTACCTTCAGGGGAAAATATTCAATTAGAATTAGATGGTCAGAATCTTAAAATAAAAAGCGGCCCTTCCAAAGCTGTTATAAAAGGTTTATTAGCAGATGAATTTCCTTTATTACCAAAGAAAAATAGTGAATATATACTTACTTTATCTAGTATTAAATTGAAAAATATTATTACTAAGGTGATTAGCTGTGTAGCTTTTAATGAAACAAGGCAAGAATTAACTGGAATAAATCTTATTTTTAAAGAGAGAGAATTGTATTTTGCTTCCACGGATAGTTTTCGTTTAGTGGAAAGTAAATTAATACTAGAGGAAAAAAATATTAAACCAGATTATAATGAATTTATAAATAAAAAAGAGAGTATAATTATACCAGCTAATACCTTAACTGAATTAGCTCGAATTATGAATAGTGAGGTGGAAGAGGATATAAACATTGCTATTGAAGATGGGCAGATATTTTTCGAAATTAATGGTGTGAATATTGTTTCACGCTTGATTAATGGTAAATATCCAGAATATAAACATATTATGCCGAAGGATTTTCAAACTCGGATTGTGGGAGATAAAAATGGCATTCAAGGTGCAGTGAAAATGTCGAGTGTTTTTTCTAAAACTAAAAATAGTGAAATAGTGTTTAAAATTGATTCTGAGGCGAATAAATTTTTTATCGAAGCAAGGAGTGTGGAATGTGGTGAAAACTCAACAGAGTTGATTGTGGATATCACAGGGCCATCCCAGGAAATTGTTTTTAATGCTAAATACCTTTTAGATGGAATAAATATTATTAATACACATAAAATAGCAATTTTAATGAATAATGCCTCTTCACCAGTGGCAATTAAGGAAATAGATGAAAAAACAGGGGAGGTGTTGGATGAATATGTATATATTGTTATGCCAATAAAAGGATAAAAAATGAAATTAATTAAAAACTATCTTTCAAAGAAGAATATTTTTCAAATAAAAAATTTAGATGATAAAACTATTTTTTATATTTTTAAAAAAGTGATTAAGGAGGAATTTGGAAATATGGGAGTGGTTAATTTACGACCAGAGTATTATAAGGATAAAACTATTTTTGTAAAATCAGATAGTTCAGTGTGGTCATCTGAATTATGGCTTAATCGAGACAAGGTAGTGCGCAAAATAAATACTGAAATTGGGGGGAAAGTGATTGACCGTATAAAAATATAAAAACTAATGAGATAGTAAAAAAACCTTTTAAAAAAGGTTTTTTTACTATTTAAATAGGATTATATGGGTTTTTAAAACCTAGTTTTAGAGATGGGATAATTAAGGGGTTGGTGGAATGGTATGGATAATAATGCTTGTGCTTTTAGAGCCACCATTTTTATCCGTTGCTGTGGCTTTAATTTCTATGTCAGCTGTTTTTTTAATAATGTAATCATAACTTAGGGAGGAATTGTTTACTGAAGAGATATCAGAGCCATCAATAGAAAGAGTTATTTTATCTATATCAAAAATTGAAGAAGCGGAGACTTTTATAGTAACTGAAGGGGTTGTTATAGTTTGTCCGTCGGATGGTGAACTAATATTAACATCCGGTGTTATGTTTGAAAAATCACCAGTTTTACATTTTTCTGTGGGCGCTGGATTTTTGGAATAATCTTTATTTTTCTCTGCGTATTTTTGCACCGCCTTCTCCCAGTTTTTAAATTGGGGATCATCTTCTGGTTTTTTAGGGTCTTCCCCTTGAGGATCGTTTTTATTTACATACCATAGGATAGAGTGTCCAGAAAAAAACGTTTTCTTTTCAGAATAACCATCTGGACAAGCATCATTAGCGAGGCAATATTTATTTTTATCTATCTTGCATACCTCTATTTTTCCAATAGGATCAAGAGTGCCTTTTAAAATATCTTTATTTAAATCTTTCTCCTCTTCGTATTTAGGAAAGGATTCCACAGTGTAGTTTTTTAAAACCCCATCCATGAATTTTCTCCAAATTGGAGCGGCCACAAAAATTCCATCTGCTCCGGGAGCCATAATAGAATTGTTATTATTGCCAGCCCATACACCCGCTACGATAGAGGGGGTGTAACCCATTGCCCAGCCATCACGCCATTCATTGGTAGTTCCGGTTTTAGCAGCTACTGAGCGATCGGTAAAGTTAAAAGGATTATTAGTGCCAAATACTGGTGCGCGTAAGGAGTTAGTGGACATAATAGAGTCCAACATAGCCACATATTTTTCCTCAACCACTCGCTCACCCGGATCATTTTTATATTCTTCTAGGGTTTTCCCAGAGGAATCCAGAATGCGCAGAATAGCCGCCTTATTATGATGAATACCTCCTGTAGCAAGGGTTCCATAAGCATTAACATGGTCAAGAAGGGTTACTTCTCCACCTCCAAGAACCAAGGAGAGTCCATAATTATCAGGTTTATTAAGACTAGTTATCCCAAGTGATTTAGCTGTGGTGATAGAATCTTTAATACCGGCTAAATAGAGAGTTTTAACAGCTGGTACATTAAGAGACATAGCTAGGGCGTCTTTCATTTGCAGGAGGCCATGATTTTTACCGTCATAATTTTTAGGAATATAATCCTTTTCAGAGTCAACTGAAAAATTAGTATCCACATCCCAGAGTTGGGTTTCTGGGGTGTATCCCTTTTTAAAGGCAGTAAGATAAACAAAGGGTTTAAAGGATGAGCCAGGCTGGCGTTCACTAAGAGCAACATTAACTTGTCCATCAATGGTTTTATCAAAATAATTTTTACTACCCACCATGGCTAGGACTTGGCCTGTTTTAGGGTCCATTGCTACGAGAGCGGCATTTTCAGCGCGGTATTTTTTAGTATTGGATTCCGCCCCTTCTCGCACCACCTGTTCAGCTAGTTGCTGTTTATCCCAATCAAGGGTGGTGTAAACCTTTAAACCACCTTGTTCAAGAGCTTGTTTGCCATAATTTTTTTCCAAATATTCTTTAATATACATTACAAAATGGGGTGCTAGGATATTTTCTGAGGAGGGTTTTATTTTATCAAGCACATTTACTTCTTTGGCAGCAGAAAATTGTTCTGCAGTGATGTAGCCAAGTTTTTGCATTTGGGAAAGAGCGTAGACTTGTCTAGCTCGTAAGGCATCTAAATGGCTTCCATAGGGAGAATAATAGGATGGAGCTTGTGGTAGGGAAGCAAGAAGAGTAGCTTCATCTAAGGTGAGTTCAGAGGCGTGTTTGCCAAAAAAAGATTGGGCGGCAGCTTCAATTCCATAAGCATTGGATCCATAAGGAATTTCATTAAGATACATACCTAGAATTTCATCTTTGGAAAACTTAAATTCAATTTCAATCGCTAAAATTAATTCTTTCACTTTGCGCGATAAAGAACGCTCATCCGTTAAAATGGAATTTTTAACAAATTGTTGGGTGATAGTGGAACCTCCGCGGCCACTACCTGGTTTGAGAACATTAGAAATAACCGCACTAATAAGACCTTTCACATCGAAACCAGGATGGGTGTAGAAATTTTGATCTTCTAAGGAAATAGTAGCATAGCGCAATGTTTCCGGAATGTCATTAAAAGATATTTGGGTTCTTTTTTCTTCACCATGAATATCATAAAGAATATGATCACCGGTGCGGTCATAGATTTTAGTGGACTCCGCTACTACTCGGGTATTGATTTTTCCTGGACTAGGGAGGTCCTTGGCGAAATAAATAAAAATAGCCAACACAAATAAAACACCTGTGCCAAAAGTATAGGCAATTAACTTGCCTAGCATTTTCCAGCGATTCTTGGCGGAGGCGTTTTTAAAGTCTTTAAAAATAGTAAAAGAAGGTTTCATAGAGAGATAATTATTAATTTAATCACAATTAGTGGGTTTTCAATGAAGTTAGTTCCTATTTTACAATAATTTAACCTTTTTATCAAGTATTGATGGAGTATTTTGAAATAAGATTAAAAGAGTTTTTCTTATTAAGCGGAGTGTTTGTAAGAAATAAATAAACTGATATATAAGGCAAGTAGTTTAATTATAAACCTAATGTCGAAAATTTTCCAACAAAAAATGAGCCAAGAAGGCTCATTCAAATGTTGTTGCTGGGAAGATTATTTTTCTATCTTGGATAGAATCAGGTTAATAATTTCTTTTTTTATATCAATATTCGCTTTTTTCAAACAATGGGCATAGAGACCGGGACGTCCATTTTCATCGACTATTTTATAACCATCTTGGGTGTGGATGAAATCGAAACAAATAATATCCTTGCCAATAGCGCGCTTAGCATGGAGGGCGATTTCTTTAAGGTGGTTTGGCGGATTAATATATTCTGAAAAAAGTCCGCGACCATCTTTTTTATCAGGATCGCAAATCTTCCAATCAGATTCTCGCATGATGCTTTTTTTGTAACCAAAAAGGATTTTATCTCCTAAAACAACCACAGAGATCCACTTGGATAAATCATTGGGGTAGTATTTTTCCAAAAGGATTTGTTGATTTTGATTAGAAGTGAAGCTGAGAAGTAATTCAACCTGGTCAAAGAGATCATTAAGAGAGGATATTTTGATAATGCCAGCACCCCAACCACCAAAACGAGGCTTGATTAAAACAGCCGAATTAAAATCAGTAAAGACCTTTTGCAAAGCAGCTTTATCAGAGGCGGTCACGAGGGCAAAATCAGCTACTGGCAAATTAGCTCTCTTGAGTGTAGTGTGAGCGAGATATTTATCATTTACAATGCGCGTTGATTCACTGGAGTTGATGACTAGGCAATTATTTTCTAATGCACGCAAAACATTAAGTGCATAATTGTCACTGCCCCAATCAGTAGGTTTGATAGTATCATGCCAGAAATAAATATCAAGAGTGTTTAAATCAAAATCCTCAATATAGGCATGACCGTTTTTTACATGGGCCTTTCTAAAATCAAGATCAGTAAAAAGTTCAATATTGGGAAATGACTTTAATTCAGATGTAATAGCCTTAATAAGTTCTGGCGTGAAAATGCCCTGGGGTTTTTTAAAAAAGCCAATTCTAATTTTTTTCATACTTTTCTATGGCGTAATTGATTATATGCTCTGCTGGATTAACGCCAGTAACTTCTTTAAATTTTTGCCACTGGGGGGTGATATTAACCTCTAGGATATAGAGCTGGTTATTGTATTCAATTAAGTCAACTCCAGCTATTTCGTAACCCATAGCCGCAACAGCCTGTAGTGCTAAAACCTCCATTTCTCGGGTAGGGATAATTTTTTCAGCATCAGCGCCCAGGGAGGCATTGGACCGGTAATCACCAGTAATAACTAGGCGTTTAATGGCGCCTAATATTTTGCCATTGACTATAAAAACACGGATATCGCCATCAATAGGTAGATATTCCTGAATGAGAAAACCTCTAGGGTTTCTTTGAAAGAAAGCTAAGGCGCTTTCAGGGGTATTAAATTTTTCAATGTTTTGCCCTTTTTGGCCATCTACCGGTTTCACAATAATAGGAAAGCCTATTTGTGGCAGTAGTTTTTTGTAGTTGGTGTGGCTGAGTAATTGGTAGGTTTTTGGGTGGGGAAGATGTTTTTGTGAAAAAATAGCCGCTTCAGCAATTTTTCCGGGAAGATAGTTCTTGCTCAATATATCATCTAAGATAATTTTATTTTGAGCTAAAAGATTTTTTGCGAGTATTTGAGCAAAGAGAAGGTTTTTATTGTAACCACGAAAAATAAAAATATCAAAGGAGGATAAATCTATATTAACATGCTTTGCAATAAAAACACTTTCTACAAAAGCAAAGGAGATATTATGCAACTTAAATAATTGCCCCTGATAACCGCGACGCCGAATTTCCGATAAAAGATCCTGAGTGTTTGTAGTATCGGGACCAATGATGATAAATTTGGGTAATGATTTTTTACTAGACATAGAAAAATTATTTTGATAAATTGCTTTTTTGAGTAGTGCTTAGTTTTAGAATGAACTGGATAATATCCTTAATAACATTTCTTGATTGTCCATGGGTGGGGTTGTAGTGAATGTAGATATCTGGCTTACCATTGATTTCCAAAATGCCAAAAGTTTGATTGGCGGGGCTCTTTGTTATATCTTCGCAAATAATATCAATACCAGCTAAATAATCACCAATGGCGTCAGCGGCTTGGGCGCAAGTAGAAATGATTTTTTTGTGCACCAAATTGGTGACATCTCTAGTTTCTCCACCTTCAGCCAGGGAAGAACTTTTTTTGATGGAAGCGACCTCTCCAATAGCCAAAATAGACTCAAGAGAAAGCCCTTGTTCTAATAAAATTCTCTGAAGAGCCCGATCTAATGGGGTTTTTCGGTGGGTGTGTTTTTGTTTTTCCGCAATAAGTTCGGCAATAGTGGACTTACCATTTCCAAAAACACGAGGTGGAATCATTTCCAGCGCGCCAATAACTTTGTCGTCCAGCATCAGGACACGGTATTCTTTACCAAAGATCATTTCTTGAGCAATGAGAGAGCGGAAATTTTGAATTTCCGTAGTCAGAACAGACATAGCCTCATCCAAGCTTTTTATATAAGGAAAAATACCTTGACTATTAGAGCCGGCGGAGTCCTTGATAATAATAGGAAATTTAAGGGTGGCTAATTTAGTAGCAGCATCTTCTGGGGTGAATTTTTTTCTAAAGAAAAAAACAGTTGTAGGAGTTGGTAGAGAGCGTTGTTTTAGTAAAGTGTAGGTTAGGTCTTTAAATTTTGTTGCTCCGGCAATACTGATGAAGTTTTTAGCAATGCGGAACTTTCGAGTAATAAGAAATGCTTTGCCTTGAACATGGATATAATAACAACCACGCTCCGGGATAACTTCTTCAAAAGTGCCCCCCATTTCTTCGACAACCTTCTTAATTAAGGGTGGATTTTTTATCATAGGATTTATTTCGTTACATCAATTAAAAAGCGGCCCAGGTTTTTGTTTCCAATAATAATAGGGTATTTGAGATGAGTGCGATCAATCAGGGTTACTTTGGTGGGAATAATCCAGCCATGCATAGTCATAGTCATTCGAATGGTAGGCCGATAGGTGGTGCCATGGGAAGAGTGGACAATAACTGTGGTGACAATGTCGGGAATTTTTTTATAAATATTCCAGCGCTCGGTGCGGCTCAGGTTTTTTATTTCTGCATAATCCTGCTTGATTTGTTCATAAGCAGTAACTGTTTTTTCGTAACCTAATTCTTTAGCTAGTTCTGTGCTGATGGAAGTGTATCCGGCACCGGTATCTATTTTGGCTTCCACTTCCAAGGTTTTGCCGTTTTTTCCAGTGAGGCGCACTTTTTCGATAGTGCCAATGACCCGGCGGCCTGAGATTTCCTCCAGTTCCTCTTCGATTTCTCCGCCAAAAAGATCCATTCCCATGCGCACCCCTCGTGCAATAGTTTTCACTTTGAGGCCAGAAACACGCTTTAATCTTTCTGCGAGCCCCGCAAGATTAGCTACTTGAATAGAAAGGCCTGGGCGAGCGTTGAGCTCCAAAATAACGGGACCATGATCTTTATCAATTGCCACATCCACTCCTAGAAAACCTAATTTAGAGATTTCTTGGGATTTAACCGCGAGAGTGAGAATATCTTTCCAATAGGGAATGCGCAGACCGCTCACCGAAATCTCGGTGCCGGGAATTTTTTCGATAAATTTATTCTTCCCTTGAATGGCGGTGGTGGTCACGCCGGTGGCCATATCAATGCCGGCCCCTACTGCTCCTTGTTGCAAATTGGCCTTGCCATGAGATTCTTTAGTGGGTAGGCGCAGCATCGCCATAATCGGCACCTTATTAAAAACAATAATACGAATATCCGGAATACCTTTGTAGGAGTAGGGTTTGAAGAGCTTAAGCAGTTGCAAGCGTTCTTCAAAAAAAGCAGTATCGGGTGTGTTGGAAAGCGAGAAGGAGCCATCTAGAATGTTGCGCACATGACTGCGCAAATCTTCAATGGTGATCAGGGAGCGATCCGCTTTGATCCAAGCATCGGTGCGGTTTTTTTTCTTGCCATAAACCACAATAATACCTTCTCCGCCAAAGCCACGATTGGGTTTGAGTGCAAAACTAGCAGGTAAGCTTTGCCAATCAAAATTTTCTAAATCCTCAATAGTGGTTATTTTAGCAATTAATCTAGGCACGCTTACGCCATTTTTCCGTAGAATTTTTTTACTCAGCAATTTATCATCAGCGAGTCTTTTGGCGCGGCGCAGATTAAAAGGTCGGATAAATTCCAAATTGCGGGCGTTCATGCCGAGCAATTTCTGGCCATTTTTAAAAAATTGAAACATGATTTATATTTTCTTAAGAATATTACGGAAGCGGATATATTCACTAACACGCAGTCCGGTCCATTTGCCAATAATGATATTAATTGGAATGGTAAAAAGAATTATCCAAGGATGGGTCAATAAACTGGACTGTAGAAAACCCCAGCTGGCAATATAGAAGCCGGCGATGGAAATAATCAGTGTTTCAAAGGCTAAGACGAGAGCGGTCTTGTCCCCCTTTTCAATTTGCACGGAAACAAATTTTTCTACCAGAGTAATCATAATCACAATAGGAAAAATAGAAACAGAAGCTAATCCCGTTCTTTGGGCGGTGCCTCCTAGGACAAGAAAGAAAAGAATGAATAATGCCACCACAGTAAGCATGATAGCTACGCGAGGCAAATAGAGGAGGCGAAAAGGCTTTAGCATGAAACGCATCAGCATCCCGACAAAAAGGATGACTAAAAAAAGTGCCACTCCGTAGCGCAAGCCATTAGTGGCTAGAAAGGCAAAGGTGATAATGAGCGGGGTATAGATTCCGAAAGCTTTAATACCCACTACCTGGCGCAAAAAAGCAATCAGGGTGGCGATAATTGGAAGCATGAGAATGAGAATAATAGTCTCCACCGGCACACCAGTCAGGATAAAAGATTGAATCAGTGGACTAAGCTTTGTTTCCATACACGTGAAAATTAAATAATAAATTAAAAATTACACAGATAAAATTCAAACAGATGTTTGGAGGATAGAATTGAATCTAAATAATGGGGGTGGGTGGGTTATTTTTTATAAAAATTATTAATCTTGCGACTATTAATATGGCAAATAGCCACGGCAATAGCATCAGCGGTATCATCTGGTTTGGGAATGGCTTTGAGTTTGAGAATATTTTTTACCATCAATTGCACCTGCTTTTTTTCTGCTTTGCCATACCCCGTTACAGATTGTTTTATCTGGAGGGGAGTATAGTTAGATATACTAACATGTTTTTGCTCTAGTGTCAAGAGAATAGCTCCTCTGGCTTGGCCCACCTCAATAATGGTCTTTTTGTTTTTAAAAAAGAATAATTGTTCCACTGCAGCCTCTTGGGGGGCATACTTTTGGATGATGCTTTGTAGGTCGCTCGCAATTTCGCCTAAGCGGTCTTCCTGGCTGTGATTTTTTTCAGTTGCGATATGGCCAAAGGCAATTGAATAGATTGCGCCATTGGTTTCACTAAGAACAGCCCAGCCGACGGTGGCTGTGCCAGGATCAATGCCCAGAACGCGCAGTTCTGTTGAAATAGAATTATCCTTTTTCATAGAATTACCTTTACAGTCATTATAGTCTTAAAAGGAGGTTTTAAAAAGGCTCTGTGCTGGCTATGAAAAAAAACCAAAACACAATAGGGTTTTGGTTTTTTTATTCCTAATTTCTAAATAAATTGACTAAAGATTATCAAAAATTTCTTGCACATCATCTTGATCATCCAAGGCTTCGAGCAGTTTTTCATAAGCCTCTTGTTCCTCCTCTGAAATAGTAGCTTTTTGCAAGGGGACATAGGAAAAGCTCGCATCCTCGATTTTTAGACCGGCCTGGAGGAGGTTGTCCTGCACGCTTTTCAAATTTTCCGGCAGGGTGTAGACAATCAAGCTACCATCTTCATGAAGCACATCTTCCGCTCCGGCATCAATTGCTTTTTCTTCCGTAGTATCGAGGTCTTTTTCGGTGACCGTCAGGATAATTTGGCCCACTTTTTTGAAGTTCCACATGGCGCTGCCCATTTCACCTAGTTTCCCGCCGGTCTTGGTGAATACGCTCTTCACTTCGCTCACGGTGCGATTGCGATTATCGGTGGCGGTTTTCACTAGCATCATAACATTGCCCGGTCCGATGCCTTCATAGGTGATTTCGGTGATTTCGGTGCCGTCATTGAGTTCGCCAGTGCCTTTCTTGATAGCGCGATCGATGTTTTCCTTAGGCATGTTGTCCAGGCGGGCCCGATCCACGGCCAGACGCAGTTGGAAATTCATATCCGGATTGCCCCCGCCATCGCGCGCGGTGATAGTGATCATCTTAGCGTGCTTGGTAAAAACCTTGCCTCGCTTAGCGTCAGTGATGCCTTTTTTGTGCTTGATGGTCGACCATTTACTATGTCCTGACATATCTTTGAAGTTAATATTTATCTCAAATAAAGTTTAGCAGTTTGGCCGGATAATTTCAACTTAGCGTAGCTTCACCTTCGGCAAATGGTCTCAGCGCAGTGTGGAGCTGGGGTTGTTAAATTTTAAGCATCGAGCGATTTCCAGTGCGCCTCAAAGATGCTTTTGAGGGTGGTGTAGATCTTTTTACTTTCAATAACCAACCCAAACTTTTCGCGGAAAGACATAATACCTATTTTGCCATTGCCATAGAGGTTTATTTCTACTTGAAAAGGAAATTCCTTGGGGGAAATGAGCCGGCTTTGGCGCAGATGTGCTTGGTCGAAAGTCTTTACGCTTTTTAAATAAGAAACATCTGGAGCAATAGATCGTGACCAAATTTTTTTCTCCACTCTTTGGGTGACATAAAAATTCCACAGCCAATCAATATCAAAGTGATCCACCGCGTCGTCCGAGATCCAAGCTAAGAGTTCTTGCTTGGGATGGTTCAGGGTATCGCGATAAACATCCTTGATACCCTCGATGCCTTCAAAATAGCGGATAGCCGGCTTTTTATCAATCAGATTGGCGACGGACAGGAGTTGAGGAAGAATGTGAGAGAGAAGATGTTTTTTTTCATCCAGTTGGCGCTCCAGTTTTCGGGGGTCTTCAGCAAAATAGGAGATTTTGGCCTTTTTTACGACAACAGAGATGAGTCCCTTGTTTTTGAGGGACTCAATAACGTCATAGCAAGTGGTGCGTTTGATACCGGATTTTTTAACGATGCGGGCAATGTTGGTTTCTCCAAGCTCAAGCAGACACAAATAAAGCTGCGCTTCCTTTTTATCCAAGCCGATTGTCACCAAGTCTTCAATTATCATAAAGTAACGCCAAAAAGGTCGATAAATATAATCTATCAAATAAGCCATAAATTGTCAATATTTTTATAAAACTAACCTAAATTAGGACAGTTGTTTTATTTAAGTGTATAGTTACATATTAAATTTCGGAATCAGCCGATTGTTTGATCAGTAGTTTAACAATTAAAAGGAGATAATCTTATGAAAAAACAGAAGGGATATAAAGGCGATGGTAATCTTATGGTTTGCAAAATATTTTACATGGACATAGTAAATGTTTGTAATTATTTTGGAACTGACATGGCTATAATCGGATCAGATTATATAAAATGTATATTTTCAAAAGAAGAGATATTAAAATTATCTTTAACGGATGCTTGTAATGTTTTTGGACTTGGAGATGAGACATGGTTTGTAGATTTAGAAGAAGCTGGAATTAACACAATTGGAGATTTAATTGAAATAGATCGCATTTCAATCATAAGTGTTATTGGACATAAAGATGCTGGATATCTTTTGCGCGAGTTAAGATTTAAGTTTGGATTAAGTGTGGGACTAAAAAGAAAATAGGTTTCAAAAATTAATAAAGCCACGTAATTTTAACAATTTTACGTGGCTTTTTTGTTTTGTGAAAAAAATCACTATTCTATGTTATCAAAAATCTCCTGGACATCGTCCTGGGTGGGATATCGTGATATTTTTTATGAATAATAGGGGGTGAATACTAGCTGGTAAATATTTACCCCTTAATAGTGACCTCTTGGCAAAGGGTGTTATAATAGGTTTATGAATAATATTTCTCAAGAAGCTAGTAATTAAATTTTTTTTAAGGCCATGATATATTTAATCAGTGGTTCGCCACGAGCAGGCAAAAGCACTTTGTCGAGAAAAATGGGCGAGGAATTGCGCATCCCCTATCTTTCCATCGACAACATTCGTCCGATTGTGATGGCTTATTTTGATGGTGAGGAGGCGAAGCAAAGATTTCCGTTTATGCAGATGTTTGACGCGGACAAGATTGATGAATACTTTCGAAAATATAGTGACCAGGAAATTTTTGCCGCGGATATGAAAGAGGTCGAATCGGTGTGGCCTGGCACAGAAGCTTTGATCGACTATTTGCTAGTGTGCAAGATGGATTATATCATCGAAGGCATCCATCTATTGCCCAATCTGATGGAAAAATATAAAAACAATCAGGATGTCAGCATTATTTATTTAGTAAAAACAGATGAGGAGAAAATTCTAGCCGGACTCTATCAAAACACCAGCCGACACCATGATTGGCTGATGGGCAACACGCAAAACGAGGAAACTATCCGGCTGGCTGCCAAATCATTGGTGATTTATGGGGAATATTATACCGCAGAAGCGAAGAAATATGGATTTGAGTGCATCAATACCGAGGAGGACTTTGTAGATAAGTTGAAACAAGCGAGGGATTATTTATTGGCAAAAAAATAAAGTAGCGGGGACACTTTATGGAGAATAAAAAAAGACTCTTTTATAAAGGAGTCTTTTTTAGGGAGATAGGAAATAATTTTTTTATTGAAGTTGATTATCACGCAAGGCAGACTTAAGCTCTTGAGCTTCTCCCATCGCTCGTTCTTTTTCCATCTTCTTTTCATTGGTTTTTTCCAGGCTCATAATCAAATCCT
>JBAZXY010000007.1:0-22424 GCA_041659585.1 Parcubacteria group bacterium
ATCTTATATTCACTTTTGCCAATAAAAAATGTTTGTAGGGTGAAGAAGCGTTCCCACACCATCGTCAAGAAAACAATCGCCAGCATACCGCTGCGAGGATAAATTGCCGCCAGCATAAAACCAATCAACATAGTCAAGATAAAAACGGGCCACACAAAACCCACCACAAAATTAGCTAACACAAAAAGACTCACCAAGATGATGATAAAAATCGCACTGACAGTTTCGACGGAAATTTTCCTCTCCCCAAGCCCTAATTCCATAGTTTTTTAAACAAAAATATATTATTCTGCAGAACATATAATCATAGCACATTTCATAAAAAAAAGCAAGCCCCAAATCCTCATTGAGAATTCAGGGCTTGTACTGCGTGGCGCTTGGCGCCGAAACTATTTCTTCACCTCCTTCAAAGATTTAGCATCAGCATCCGTAGAAACTGTGCCAGTTGTTGTTGTGGTGGTGGTTTTGGTGGCATCATCACAATCGTAAGACACTTTACCATCAACCATCTTAACACAATCTTTTTTAATGTTAATGCCCTTATTTGTTTCGGAAGTGGTCTTTCCCTCTCCGAAAGTCACAAGGCTGAAATTAACAGTGGAAGCATCGATGCCCGGGACGCATTTTTTGTTGCTATCCGAAACATCCTGGCATTCTTTGCCTGTGACATTACCCTTCACGTTCACTGTTGCTCCCCGATTAGTAATGGTGGAACTTTGCTGAATGATCTTTTTCTTCACCACGTTATTGTCACCTTTGACGTGGGTTTCTTGCCGTGCGGACTGCTTGGTCTGCACGTTTTGTGAGTCTGGCGATTTAATCACTGATTGGCTTTGGCCGCCATTATCAGTGCCAGTCTTGGCGCTCGTTCCAGTGGTCACATTCTGCGACACAGACACACTTGCCTGATCACAGCCGGAAAGGTCAATTGGAAATTCTACTTCCCGTCCGCTTCCGGTGTACACAAAAAGTGCACCGCCAGATTCTGGGATAGTTGAAGTATATTTTGAATCCCCCATAGCCACCAAACCCATCGGTTTTACCCGACAATCTGGAATCGCTAACCACTTGTTTTGCAACTTCGTGTTACGGAAGTTGAAAGCCACTTGGCCAGACGCTACCCCACCTTCATCCAGGTGGAACCTCATCACCCCGCCGGCATCTTCTGTCGGTCGGATGGTCTGATCGTTGCCACAGCCCGCCCGGAGGTTGTCCTGGCAATACTGCTTCAAAACCCAACCCGACTCGCCCGGCGCGTTTACGGTAATGTTGCCATTACTGTCCGCCGTAACTGTAGCCTCTTTAACCACCGGAAAAGTGGCCGCCCCTGCCGTTTGAGTCATGCACAGCATAACTCCGAAAATAATAAGCAAGCTTATTTTTTTCATAATACATCCCCCTCTTGATTTGTTATGGAGTTTTTAGACTCCGATACTTGTTTGTTTTTTTGAGTTTCATCAGTCACCAGTGTCACCGAATCCTCTCCAGATTGAGCATACCACTCTTTCATATCCGTGTTCAACTCATATCCCCCATAAACGCCCCACATGGAACCGCCATTATCCAGAAAATTGAGGGATGCCCCCAAAATCCAGCGATCATACAATCGCACAGACACTGTCGGCCCGATGCCGAACACTGAGCCTTCGCCAAAGTTTCCAGTGAGATTGAATCCACCTTTCACTTTGAAGTCTTCATTGAAACGGTGGTCCCACAACAGACTCAAACTGGCATAGGAATCACCGGGAAAATACTGACCGTCGAGAGCCGCAATAACTGTGTCATTTTGGCCCATCAGGTGGTCCAGTTCCAAGTAGGCTCCCGGCATAAAGCCAGACGAGCCATCTTGCTTCCAACGGTATAACGGTCGGAATTTGGCGAGAAAGTAATCTTCGCCCAAGCCCAGCTCGGCCCAATAATCCAAATTCGGACCGACGGCAATCGAGCTCCAATTATACCGCCCGTCTCCGGTCTCGCCTTGTTCACCTTTGACAGTGAGGCCGAAACCGAAGTTTTGCGGGTCTTTCTCTTTATCACCCCGCAACCACTTAATGCCTTCCAGCATCCACCAAGTTCCATGAGAACCGGTGTCGATGGAACGGTAAGCTCCCACATAGGCCGAAGCCTCATAGAAGCTAGCATTCCTCGTTCCGGAAGAGGGCGCGGCAAAAGATTCATCGGCCATCTTGGCAGACATTTCTTGCGCTGACATCCCCGCTGCCGGTGGTGCCGTTTGAAGGGTAGCACTGGCCACCAATATTTCCACATCAGGATCAGTTCTTTTGGCCTCCTTTTTTTTCTCAGAGCCAACAATATCAGCCTGTTGAACAGGTGCTAGTTCTGCTTGCTCTGACACCTTCACCACTTCTGTGGTTTCAGTGGGTTGCCCACGACGGGCCATAATAATGTGATAAATCGCATCCTCTTCTTCTTTCGTTACTGCTGATGCCGAAGAAGCACTGGCAATAATTCCCATCAAAGCCAAGCACCAAATTTTCTTTTTCATACCTCAACCCTCCTTCGGGTTATACCTTTTTTTTCAGTTCAATATTGAGCTTTTTGATGAGCGCTAAGCGCGGCTGATTAGTGTAAGCAATAATCGCCGCCATCACTTCCCGCGTGGGAAGCGTGGACGAGTAGTCCCAGCCTTCCGTCGGCGCATTCATGGCTTCAATCACCGACAGGGCCACGCTCGCCACCATATACACCGGATGCGAAATCGTAATGTGCCCCTTAGCAATGATTCTTTCCCCCAGGCCATAGCTTGGGTTAATGCGAATGATGCGCTTTACATCATCCTCGCCCATAGGCGAATAAATTTGCCCCTCCGGAATACTATAGAGATTCCAAGATTTTACCTGCGTGGCAAAATCCAAAATCTCATGCCGCTCACCTATTTCCGTGCCGTTTTCTAGCACAGCTTTGGCGCGATATTCTTTGTCCGCCAAAAACATTGATTTTTCAATCTTGAATGTTTTGCCAGACAGCGTGGAGGCATAATTACCCATCGAACCAAGCGAAATAATCCTCATCCGTGGAGAAATTTCTTTTCTGTTGCCATCGATGATGATGGCATACATATACTCTCCGGTTCGATACATCCCACTTCGCACAAACTGCACCAAATATTCTCGTCCAGTTTGTGGATCGACGCCCCAGCCATTCCAGCGAATGCGACCAGGATACTCTTCTCCCAGCACCTCGTCCGGCAATGGCCCTTCCAAAACCGTCACGTCCCCCGCCAAAAGATTAGGCGTAACTTTCACGCCCAATGATTCATGCGGCCGAACATTAATGTCCAAAGGCTGCGTGCCTAACGACGCGGTTCCATTTTGAATCATGGCCGTTGGCGCGCATCCGACGAGCGGAAGCATCACCAACAAAATTATAATCCTCAATACAACTGCGAAGCTTTTCATGGCAACACCCCCTTGTTTTGTTTTTTTGCACCTATTAGTGCTATTCAATTGACAAGATACTTTCAATAGCTATCTTATACCAGCAAATTACATTTCTGATTTGCTGGATAAAAAACAGTTATTCGGATTGCTTGTTGCTATAGCGACTATTCCAATATTCCTGCGCTCGTCTTTCAGTTTCTTCTTCTGGGGAGAGTTCTTTTTCGGAAGCATCCTTCGCTGAAAAAATGATTCCACTATTCCCTAGCTGGGCCCGATAAAAAATCCACATCAAAGCCAGTAATGCACCGACAAAAAATCCCCCACCCACTGCCAAGAAAATGCTGACAAAAGATGGATTTTTTTCATAAATCGGACCGCTCAACACACGAATATCGATGTCCTGACCCTTGCCCAGAAAAAGAAAGCTTTTATTTTTCAGCACATCTAGAATAGCATCAGAAATTTCCACCACCTGCTTTTGACTATTGCCAAAAACTTCGATGTTCAAAATACCAGCATTGGAATTTTTACTAATCTTCACTATCTTATTCCATTCATCCAGGCGTTCCTTTTTATCTAGGGGAAGAAAACTTTCTGAAACAATCTTAGTAGTATTAATCTCGTCCAAGAATTTTTCACTATAAATCGATTCCACTAAAACTCCTGATAAAAAGTCCGCTGATTTGGAAAGCGCATAATAATCGGAAAAACCATTTTGATTTTGCACTACCAGCAAATCCGAGCTGGCGCGAAAGTTTTTTTGGCTAACCACGAGAACTGCAAAGGATGCAGCACTCACTAGCAAGCCCACTAAGATAACTAAACCCAGTTCTTTTTTGGCTAACCTAAGCATTGATTCTAAATTCATTCTATTTTATATAAGTTATTATAATGACAACTGCTTATATTAGCAAAAAAAACTGTTTTTGTCAAGAAAAAAGACACTTCCTCGTGTCTTTAATACAATCCGCTACGCTTTTTATCCTGTTTAATTAAATTTCTAAGTTAATTTTTTTCTCCTGTCCGTCTCGTAAGATTGTCAGTATTAGTGTGTCACCTTTCCTATAGGCATAAAGAGTGTCTGACAGAGAGTGTGCCTCGTCTATTCCTTGCTCTCCAACAGCCATAATAATATCTCCTATTTTTAGCCCAGCCTTCTGTGCAGGAGAATCGTTAATAATAGCCAAGCCTTGCTGACCGGAAGCAGAATAAATCAAAGCTCCATTCATCACGCTTAAATTCTTTTCCACAGCATAACTTTTGGAAATAGGCAGATAATATATGCCTAGCACCGGATTTCTATCCAGCTCCTTTTTAATGGCCCGGTCAATTACATTTTTTACTTTATTAGCTGGAATAACAAAAAAATTAATGACGCCACCGGTCTCTATGTTGCCAGAAATACCCACGATTTGACCGTTATAATCCACTACCGGACCGCCGATAAAATAGGCGCGATAACCAAAATCTGCTTCGTAAGCACCCTCTAGCTTCTCTGATGAGGAAAGGGCCGCTCCTGCTAAATTCAGTTCGGGATTAAAACTACTAATCAGTCCTGCGGCATAGCGATTACCATAAGAACTAAAACTATTGGCGATAGCAATTACCTTTTCTCCAGGTTTAATATCATCCGAATTACCGAATGACCCTATAGAAAGATTGCTCGCCTGCGCTTTCAAAAAAGCTAATCCGCTATAAGAATCAACCCCTACTAAATCAGCATCATACATATTCCCATCATAAGTCATCACTTTATATTTTGATTTTTCAGTATTTATAGCTGAAACATACGTCATAATCAAGCCATCCCCCGTCACCACGACACCTGTGCCATTTTTTGCAGGGTTCATTGTGTTATCAGTTGTTTTTTTTGCTGTAGCAACTTTCGCCTCCTCCGCCTGATAAGAGATAATATTAACAATTGACGAAGAAACTTGATTGGTGATTTTGCTAATGGAAGTTTCCTCCTTCAAGGTTACTTGTTCAGTCTTATTGATGATAGTGACATCCTCCGTACCTTTTTTTAAAAATTCATACCGGGAAAAAAACTGACTTGTGCTTAGATACGGAAAAAGATAACGATCAGCGATGATGCCCCCGAAACCACCGAAAATCATTATAATTAGGATAAAAATAGCTTTTTTGGCAATTTTTTTTGTCATATATAATATATTTTATAATTTTAAGTTTTTGTCATTTAGGATTTCATTTGAAATTTTAAATTTCTATATTATAGGCAACCACTTAGTGCTTAATAAAACTAGGATTATTATTACTGAGAAAAAAATCATATTAGCCACCACCCGTTTCTGACTCAGTAGATTGAGAAAGTAGCTTTGAGTCAAATCCCAGAGAACATAATATAGTATAAGGGCAATTACGCCCGTAGTCAAATAACCAAAAGGCCAAAAATTCATAGTCCATACAATTTCTGTCATCACCAAAGCTAGAAGAAAACTATACATCCAAACCTTTTTTTTATCATCCTGCTTGATAATAAAAAAATATTGGCAACTAATAAGAAGTGTCACCAAACAATAGACTAACATCAAATAATAGAGGGGCACTAGAAAATTGAGGTAAAGCCCATAAGCGGCTGCGTAAGCGAAAAATATGGTAGCAGCCATAGCAGACATGTTCATACCTCGAGCTGTCTTATCCTCGCTATACAAGCCCAATCTATGCGCCCCCAGAAGAGCTAGATAATACATCCCCACTGCCAAAACAATGAAAATTTGTTGTTCATAACCCAGAGTCACCAGATAAAGCAACGCCACAGAAGAGATGGTAAAAAAAACGGGCAGTACGGAAAAAAACCACCTCCCCCCGATTTTTCTTCCAGCATAGGCCGAGGTTGTTAGTAGGAAAATAACAGTAAAAATAACCCAATCAGGCTGAAAAGCGATCAACTCTAGTCCGAGAAGGAATATGAAGCTCTGCAATAATGGCTGGAATCGCAAAAACATAAGTAAGCTTAATTTCTTGTTTAATTTTATCCACTATAACACTTTCCAGACCTAAAAACAAATCTAATTTCTTTCCATCAATTGCACCATCACATCTTTAATATCTCCCTTATGCCAAACTTTTAACTTCACCGTGTCGCCTACATTATTCCTAGCAATAACATCTATCAAGGAATTTTTCTTATCTATTTTAACATCATTTATTTCCAGAATAACATCGTTCTCCATGAGCCCAGCCTTATCAGCCGGTGAGCCAGGGATTACCGCAAAATCAGTAATAGCACCTCCTCTAACAATTAAAACGCCATAATCATAAGCGAAGCTAAACTCTTTCTTCACATTTTCATCTATTTCTACATATCTAACCCCCAAATAAGGAGAGGATATTTTACCAGTGGTTTTTACCTGCTCAACCACTTTCTTGATTTGATTAGATGGGATAGCAAAGCCAATGCTTTGTGCTCCTTGCGCCATAGCCACATTAACCCCAATCACTTCTCCATTGATATTCAAAAGTGGTCCGCCAGAATTTCCTGGATTAATAGCGGCATCCGTTTGAATAATATTTGTGAGTTTCTCCGCCTGGCCAATGCCACCTGTTGCCGTCAAGCTCCTGCCAAGTCCTGATACTATCCCTTTACTAACTGTATTAGAAAATTCTCCTAGCGAATTCCCGATGGCAATCACAGTTTGTCCAATTTTTATAGCATCTGAATCACCTAAACTAAGAATAGGAAAATTAGTTCCTTCAATTTTTATTAATGCGATATCATTCACTGGATCGGCGGCTAAAAATTTAGCTGGGTATTCCTTGCCATCACTGGTCATCACGGCATATTGAGCATTTTTATCGGTTATCACATGTTTATTTGTGATAATCATTCCATCAGTGGTGATAATAAAGCCTGACCCGCCTCCCACCTTTTGTTTTTGTGAGCTAGCATTATTATCCGGAGCAATGCCATTGCCGTTATTGCCAAAAAAGCCAGGAAAGCCAAAATCACTGCCGAATAAACCATTACCACTGGCAATATCTTTAGTAATCACAATACTCACTACGGCCGGAGAATTCTTCTCCACCACATCAATCACCGCCGAATCGTCCTCAATAATCTGTTGCTTCAATACCGCTGCTTCTTTCTTATCTCCAGGAAAAAATTGAGACCATTTCCTATTTAAACTATCCGACCAAAGTTGCTTAGAAATCCCCCCCACAACAAAACCGATAGCTATCCCGCCTGCCAAAAAAATAAATAATAACAAAGAGATGGCTATAACCAACCCATAACCCCTCCTTACTTTTTTAGGTTTTTTTTCGTTTAACAAAATTGTATTACTTTCTGCCTCTACACTAGAAATGTTATTTTCTTCCATTTTTTTGTTTTTTTTGCGCCTAAAAACCATAAATATGGCCTTTAGAGGCAAATATTAACCAATTAATTTTTTCAAATAAAAAGACCTGCCTCATGTTTATACAAAGGTGTGGTCTTTTTATTCTATCTACTAAAATCTATGCTTCCACTGCGATAGCGCTTACTGGGCAGCTATCAGCTGTCTCTTGACAATCGCACTCACCACACTCCTCGGAAATCACATGTGATTTACCATCTGATTCAATTCTGAAAACGTTTGGACACATAGATTCGCAAGTGCCACATCCAATGCACAAATCTTCATTTACAGTTACTTTTGACATATTTTTAAATTTAAATAATTAGTTACCTAAAATAAAACTGAGATATCACCGGCTGAATTTTTTTCTAGATTTTTTTCAAAATCCTTCATGCCATTATCCATGAAATCAACTACTGCCCTATCTTTATCCCAATAATAATCTTTTAAAGGAATTTTCACCGCTATTTTTCTCTCCTCCTCAGTGAGCCAGCCCGCAAAATCTTTAGTTTTTACGAGAATCTGCCTCACCTTGACCTTATCTACGCCATCCTCGGTTTTGCGATCCTCTACTTGCACAATATGAAACCCAAGAGGACTTTCAATGACATCGCTCATTTCTCCCTTTTTGAGAGGGAAAACAGAAATGGTGATTTCCGGAATCATCTGATCAGCAGCAAACCAGCCCAAATCACCTCCATCCTTAGCACTCTCTGCTTGAGAATATTTCTTAGCCACTTCTGCAAAATCTTTCTTATTATTTAGCTCTGTTTGCGCCTGCTTGATTTTTTCCTTAGCCGTAATAAAGTCAACCTCTGTCTCCCTCATTTTTTTTGCTAACTCCTTACGCAATAAATCTGGTCTTACCAGCTTTTCGATAAAATCATCCACACTCCATCCATACAAGTTCAGCAAGTTTTTCTTCACATATTCTTCATTGCCATAGCGGCTCATCGATTGAGAAACATCCTGCCTGGCCATTTCTGATGTAACAACAATCCCTCTATCCGCAGCCAGTTTTTCAATGATTTTATTTTCAATGAGTTTATTGAGAACTTTTTTCTCCTTTATTTTCAACCTTTTTTTGCCGTCTTCCGTAGCAAAATCAACACGAAAACCGATTTCGGAAAAATTTTGATTTTTATAAAATCTTTCTACTGAGGATAAATTCTCATTCAAGGCATCAATAGTCACAAATCTAGTTCCACCAACAATCGCTGCCGGGAAAGGAATAATACTAGTTATCTTATTAGAAAAGGTGCTTCGTACGCCTAGCCCATATATCAAGCCACCTACTATAAAAATAAAAACCAAAACAATAACTAAAAAAGAAAGCAGCACTATCCTAGTCTTTACCTTTTTTTCGATTATCTCATTCATTGATTTTTTTTAGTATTTAAAAAAATAATTCCACCATTTTAAATGATTAGCTATGACCATTTTACTTTCTGTTAAAATCGCTTGCTTTGGCACTTCAGCAACACTATCCTTAACAACATTCTTTTTGACAATCACTACTTTTTCCTCAGGACTTTTTAGATTAAGCTTATCTCGCGCCTCAGTCTCCATATACTCCCGACTAGAAAGAAAGTCAATTTTTTCTTTTAATATCGAATTTTCTCGAGTAGTCTTTTCTGCTTCTGCTTTTAGATTATCTATTTCTACTTGAATTTGATTTTTCTTCACTATTTCTTTATAGATAGCCACCACTACAAAAAATAAAACTACCACTCCCATAAGCAAGCCAACTTTAATGAAAATCCCATAGATATTCTTATGCTCCTTCATAATTTATTTTTTTCAAAAAAATTATTTCATCCCCACAAAAGCTGGTGCAATCGTGAAACCAACCATCGCCAAAACAGCCAATAGTGAAATAATTATCCAGAGCACTCGCATCTTCTTGTGTCTTTTCTTGATACTCATATACTTATTCTAACAAAATTCCAGTTACAAAACAAACCCTTACCTATGCTACTTTCATAAATTTCTCCTGCGGCATGCTACAAATTGGGCATTTTTCCGGAACTCCACCAATTTCAATATGCCCACAGACTTCACACACATAATAGTCCTGGCTCTCAATGTCCCCATTTTTTTGCAAGGCCTCCTGAAAAAGTTTCTCGTGTTCCTTTTCAATCTCCATGGCACGCTGAAAGCTAAGTATAGCCTTGCTATCGCCCTCCGCTTGTGCCGCTGCCAAGAATCCTGGATACATTTCAGTAAATTCATAAGTCTCTCCAGTAATGGCTTTTTTCAAATTTCCAATGGAATCACCTACGCCATCAGCCACTGCAAAATGACTAAGTGCATGTATTGTCTCTCCTTCCGCAGCCACACGAAAAAGTTGCGCCAAACCATTTTTTCCCTCTGCCTCTGCCTTTTTAGCGAAAGCTAGATATTTTCGATTAGCCTGTGATTCTCCGGCAAAAGCCGCTAATAAGTTTTCTTGTGTTTTCATATGTTTGTACCTTATTCATTTAAAAAATTATTTACTCCTTTCCCACCCATAGTCACAGTTATTATACCACATTCCCCCTTCCTAGAATAGCTTATTCGGATTGAGATACTTATCCAAGGTGAAAATCCAATTTTCATCATTAGCAATGCCATTCTGCCTATCCATTATTTTTTGATTAAACAGCCAAGTTAAATAACCAGTATCCTTTTTCGCTACCTCCGCCACCGACTCTCCAAAATACTTGCCAAAATTAAATTTCTTAATCAAAATGGGTAGCGCGGAAATTTCCAACATCCTAGCCAGGACCTTTTCCTCATCCGGCTCTTCTGCTGACATTTTAGCAAAAAAATAATCAAATAACTTTTCCAATACACGCACATCTCCCAAGGCATCATGCGCACTGGCATTTTCCACCTCCAAATCATAGTAGTAGCGCAGATATTGCAAATTATGCTTCGGCAATTCTCCCTCCACGTCCAGGTGATGTGCAATTTTATGCGTATCAATTGTCTTTTCCACCAACACCCCCTCTTTCATCAAAATTCCAGCATCAAAAGCGGCGTTATGTGCCACCAGAACATTGCCGACTGCGAAAATACTTTCCAAGTCTTGATGCATTTGTGAACCGATAAAAGGCTCTTTATCAGTCACCATGCGATTAGTGATATGGGTCACTGACATGGCCTCAATTTCGATTGGTACTGGAGGCTTAAAAAGAGCTTCCACCTCTTGGCCGGAAAATTTGTAGGCCACCTGGCACAAGCGCCCATCAGCACCAAGACCAGTGGTTTCTGTATCTAGAAAAACTAAGTTACTTTGTTTCATAATATTGGATTAATTTTATTTTTTCTGCTCGAGTTAACTTCTTGATGCGCGCCTCTTCCCTGGAAGCGTCTGACCTATTTGCGTATTCCTCACTATAAACCAACCTCACTGGTCGCCGAGAACTGGTATATCGAGCTCCCAATGGAGAACCATTATGCTCCACCAGACGCCTCTCCAGATCGGTTGTTATCCCCGCATAGAGCGTATGGTCGCGACATTCCAACATATATACATAATACATCTTTCTATTATAACACTAAATCCAAATAAATCATCTTTTCCATATCAGCCATTCCAGATAATTCGTCCCAAATACATTGACAACTAACTAATTTATTGCTATCATTTCATTTGGCTATTTAACAACTTTACAAAAAACACTGGAAAAAAACTAACTCAAATAAGGAGATTCAATGACCAAATGACAAGAGACGAAATAGTTATAGAGCGCTACCATGGCACAATCATAACGTGCCTTAATTGTGAAAAGCTTATTCAAACAGGTGATCCATGCTGCACGCTCACCTATCCTCATGATAAGAAAAAAATTCTAACGTTTTGTTGTCTTGATTGTCAACAAGAGTATGTTTATAGGCATTTTGCCAAAAGTAGTTTCTTATAATCATTACCAAGATTGGGAGGAAGTTCATGTGTCCATAAAGAAACCTGGCTCAGAAAATGTAAATTTTTTCAGAATCATAGAAGTCAACTATCACGGAAAGCAGAGCTGGTGTCATGTTTGCAAAAAACATATCCGCCCTGGAAATTCAGCTTTTGGAGTTTTCCAAGGTAGAGAAAAAAAATGTCTTCACGTTCTTTGTACGGAGAAATGCCGGAAAGCGTTTGAAAAAAGAAAAATTTGAACCACCATTATTGTATAATGGCATACTACTAATAATATTGGCTATGCTTTTACACGCTATTCATTAGCACATCACCGCCACCTACAAATTCAATGATTTGCCAGGGGCGGTTTTTTATTTCAGAAGCAGCATCGCCGCTTCATATTTTGGTCTGATGATTTCCTTTGATGCATCAAAATGCAACTGCTTCCATTTATTTTTCAATTTATTCCTTACTGACTCCAAGGCCTCACCTTGTTCTAGATTCTCATAAACAAAAGCGGCCTTGAAAATGCCGGCGATATTGTCAAAATTAGCCAGAACATCAGCTTCAGCAACAATCTTCTCTTCCAGGGTTTCGCGAAAATTTTGCTGCGAACCGCGATGATTCAAAATGCATTTCTTCACCAGCGCAATTTTTTCAACCGGATAAACCAACTCCGTTAATTTTTCTTCAGCAATTTTGGCGCCCGTCAGATGATGATCTTTTCGGCCATACATAATCGAACCAATGTCGTGCAGCCAGGCCGCCAGCAAAATCAATTCTTTGTCGCCACCCAATTCCAGGGCTAATCTCTCGGCATAACGCACCACCGGCACAAAGTGAAAAGCAAAAGGCTCATAGCCATAATGACTACTTGGTTTCCGGCATTCCGCCTCGACAAAATTTCTGATTTCTAAGACTATATCCATAATCCATATTCTCTTATTATTAAAAGTCTCTTTGCAATAAGGATAACATATTGTGTTGATATATTATAAATTTTCTAGATATTCCAGTGTGCCTACCTCGCATTGTCCGGTTGTGTACGTGACTGGAAAAGTTAATTTTTTGCCAGACAACAATATCTTCTCGCCCACAAAAACAAACTCTACCGGCAAACCTCGTTGCTGCAACTCTTCAGCCATTGCAGTGTCTGAAGAGCTATCACCAAAAGCAATGAATTTTCCTGGCTTGATTTTTTTTTCAACTAGCCATCGCAACGCCTTGCGCACACCTAAACCTTTTCCGACGTGTTTATTTTCCACGTCCGTGGCAATCCGAGAAGGATCGACTCTAAAATTTTCCGTCAATCCATGCTGCATGAGCATTCTTGCTAGTTCATTATTAAGATTCTCTTGTCTTTCTCTAAATTTTTCAACTGTTAAATTATCCAGCATTTCTATCGAAATCATTGTTTTTTTGGTAATATCATAGAAAGCCACGTCACTAAATTTTTCCTCCACTAATTTTTTCGATTCCCTCTGCAAATTTTCCGGCACAGAAATTGACTCATCAACATACTCTGTGCGCCTCCCTGCGGCATCATACTGCACGCTAACCGCTCCCTTTTCACCTATTGCAAATAGATTTATAAATAATCTCTTATCAGCAATCATTTCTTCTAATGGTTCAAGAATTTTTTTAAGCATAAAATCTATTCCTCTCCCGGTATTCAAGATTATAGGTTCACCCTCCTTCAATCTTCGCTCCAGCTGGCTGAATATTTTCAACTCCGTCACTTTTTTTTCGCTTGGATGGGTCAGTACGCCATCCACATCAAAAATCAAAACATACAGCACATCGCGATGAGCATCATTAGACTCAATAATGAATTGTTTTTTATCAGTCATAATAAAAAATTAGAAATGAGCAGAAAACTTGGGCAATCCTCTGCCTATCACAGATAATCTCTTTTTTTCTTATTTTAGCCCAATTCTAATTCTTTATTCTGTTTTCAAAGGATAATTATTTTCTTATAATAATATCCTTATTTTTTCAAAACCGACAAGAAAGCATCCGAGGGAATATTTACCCGACCAATGCTTTTCATTTTCTTTTTTCCTTTTTTCTGCTTCTCCAAAAGTTTTCTTTTTCGGGTGATATCTCCACCATAGAGACCGCTGGTTACGTCTTTGCGGAAAGCCTGGATGCTCTCTCGGGCAATCACCTTGCCGCCGATTGTGGCTTGCAACGCAATCAAGAAGTTTTGCTTGGGAATGGATGTTTTTAATTTTTCTACAATTTTCTTGCCTTCACTGTTAGCGCTTTCTCGAGGCACAATGCGCGAAAAGGCATCCACTTTTTCTCCAGCGACCATAATGTCCATCTTCACCAAGTCATACGGACGATATTCGCTAATGGCATAGTTCATGGAAGCATAGCCAGAAGAAGCACTTTTCAAATCATCATGTAGGTTAATAATCACGTCCATCAACGGACAATTGAAAGTCAAAACGATTCTTTCGCTATCGATATATTCCGTATTGGCATATTGCGCCCGAGTGTTGCCCATCACTTCCATAATCGATCCTAGATAGCTAGCTGGTGAAATAATATCCAATTTCGCAAATGGTTCATAAACTTTATCCAGAGTGGATGGATCGGGCATTTCGGTAGCAGAATAGATTTTTATGCGCTCCTCTGGTTTTCCTTTCAATTCAACTTCGTACACCACACTCGGGGTAGTGATAGTTGGGCTAATATCAAATTCCCGTTCCAAACGCGACTGGATAATCTCCAAATGCAACATCCCCAAAAATCCGCAACGAAAACCCCGTCCCAAAGCCTGACTAGATTCCGGCTCAAATTCAAAGGCCGCATCATTCAATTTCAATTTATCCAGGGCATCTCTCATCATGCCATATTCATCACCTTCCAGCGGATAAAAAGAAGCGTAGACCATGGGGGTCACTTTCTTGTAACCCGGCAAACTCTCCACCTTATCTTCGAAGCCTTCTAAGGTAATGGTGTCTCCCACGCGACAATGCTCCACACTCTTGAAGCCCGTGGCTAAATAGCCAATATCTCCAGCAGTCAATTCTTCCACCTTTTGCATATCCGGTTTAAAATGACCCACTTCCACCACATCACTATCCGCCGCACCCGCCATCATTGTCACTTCGTCATCGCGCTTCACCTTCCCGTCCAAAATCCGCACATAAGCCACGACTCCTTTATAGGTGTCATATTTAGAATCAAAAATCAAAGCCCGCAAAGGCTTTTCCACGTCTCCCGCAGGAAACGGCACTGTTTTCACAATCTCTTCCAGCAACTTGTCCACGCCCTGACCGGTCTTGCCAGAAACTTCAAAAATGTCCTCTTCCTTGCAGCCTAAGACATGGATGATTTCTTTTTTAACCCGTGGAGCGTCAGCATTGGGCAAATCTACTTTGTTGACCACAGGAATGATTTCTAATCCCTGTTCAATGGCTAGATATAAATTGGACAAGGTTTGGGCTTGTACCCCTTTAGTAGCATCCACTAGCAGCACAGCTCCCTCCACCGCTGCCAAAGAACGGGAAACTTCATAGCCGAAATCCACGTGTCCCGGTGTGTCAATCAAGTTTAAAACATATTGCTCACCTCCTTGCTCATAGTTCATGCGCACCGGTTGCAATTTAATAGTAATCCCTCTTTCGCGCTCCAAATCCATCTGATCCAAGAGCTGGGCTTTCATATTGCGCTGTTCCACGGTGTGGGTCAATTCCAAAAGCCGATCCGAGAGGGTCGACTTGCCATGATCAATGTGGGCGATTATACAAAAGTTGCGAACGTTTTTTTGACTCATATACTAACCAGTTTAGCCTATATTAGAAGAATAATCAAGTATATCGGCATTCATCTTTTTAAGAATTGATTTTTAAGAATAAAATTGTGCCAAAGCGGATTTCCGCTTTGGCACGTTACAAGACACCTAACTTCAATTTGACTTCCTGTTAAAAGAACAATTGCAACACATCTCACATACACCAGGAACACACTTAGGCGTTCCTCCATTTTCTTCAGCACATCTCCCTACTGCATCCTGTCGAACAGTAAAATTACTATGGATATGCCAACATTTTTTGTCCACTGCGTTATCCGCTCCAGATTGCCCAGTAGTCTCCGTAGTCATAATTCGCCCTCCTCTGTTTTTATTTTACAACCCAATTAAATAGATTACTTAGGGTAAAACTTTTTCTAGATACTACCCACATTATAACACAACACCCCAAAAAAAATAGCAATCTTAAAAAAATACGGGATGGATAGCAATTTTTCTAACTGCAAATACACAGACTGACAACATTATTATTTTTACACATAAAAAAGAGGGGTGTTTTTCCAGAACCATCTCTTCTATTGTCATTTTTAAACAAAGAAATAGTGATAAATACCACCCGCACGATCTGCATGAAAACCGTATGGTTTTTTTGATTTATATAATAGCTTATTCAATCCATCTCTAGTTTTTATTTTATAATTAATCTTTTGTGATGCTGCATCAAATTTTCATATCCATCCTCCGTAACAACAATATCATCTTCAATTCTCACCCCACCTATGCCAGAATAGTATAGTCCTGGCTCTACAGTTATAATATTACCAACTTCTAAAATAGCTTCTGTGTGCTTATTTACGAATGGTCCTTCATGGATATCTAGTCCAAGACCATGTCCTGTGCCATGCACAAATCCTTCTGCGCCGACATCATAGCCCATATCAAGAAAAGACTGGGCACAAAAATCATGAATACTCCGAGCGCTTATGCCTGGTCGCACCATTTTCACCGCCCGCTCTTGAACTTTCAATACGGCTTGATACATTTTTTCCAATGCCTCACTAGGTCGCCCTTTGACATAGGTCCGTGTCATATCGGCAAAATATCCATTCTTGCGGCTTTTGGGAAAAATATCGCAAATAATCGGCTGATGTGCCTTAATTGGACCACTACCACGATGATGTGGGACAACAGCATCTTCTGCGGAAGAAATAATCATGCCCTCGATATCAATCAAATCATAATCAATCAAAACATGCTCCACTCGCCTCTTAAGCATTTCACTGGTCAAGATCTCCCCCCGATATCGCAAATTATCACCCTCGATTATGGACTCCGCTAAAATTAACTCAATCTCTTCATAGGCATTGCATAAATTCACTACATTTTGTCGCACATATTCAATTTCCTTTTTATTCTTCCTTGTTCTATCTAGATAGAACGGATTCTGCACTTTTATTTCTATTTTTTTTGAGCGCAAAAAATCAGCCATATCCAGAGGAAAGTTATTAGGCACTTCTATAGAATTTAAGTTATATATCTTACATAAATGCCAAACTAGCTTATTCGCATTATTGGTTTTTTCTTCGTAGGTTTTCGCTTGATCTAAAATCGGATCCAAGAGCACAGCCTCGATATCAGGATTATTATTGTGGCTTTGGAAAACGCCTATTTCTCGTTGATCTAAAAAAACATATTGCTTTTTTTTACCCATATCCAGCAAAAAAACCGGATCCGACACATGGATCTTCAGGGCATAAAGCATATCTGAATTTTGAGTGCTTGCGTAAATAATTCTTGCCATTTTGTTTATACCTTATTCAATTATGATGTGGTTTTGATTTTTATCCCAAGCGGGCGTAATCAGATCCAGCGCTTTACCATTTCCTCTCATACGATATTTATTCCCTGGAAAAATCAAGCAGACATCCCCCTCTTCAAGCACATTCCATTTTCCATCTAATTCCACCTCTACCGAACCCGCTACTAAAAATATTGATTCAGTACAAACATCATTTATGGAATATCCCTTTTCCGGATAGACTCCATCTATCTCCACATAAGCAATTGTTTGATCACCGCTAGGGCTAGAAGGGTATAACACCCCCTCCGTTCCACCAGGAATAGAAAATTCTTGAGCCTCCTCTTTCTTAATCAACATATCTTTTTTAAAAAAATAATTATACGACTTACACATTTAATGAAAAAATTATTTACACCAAATATCTAAGTCCTAAAATAAAAACAGGGACTTGCTAATATTAGATTATAATATTAGCAAGTCCTGTGCAAGATGCCTTACTGATGATTAATAAATCCTCCTGGTGCATAATGTCGGATGCCGGGCATGCATACTGCCAAAGATCTGCATCTTCGGTCGGTCACCAGCAATTTGAACTATGGGATAGTCATGAAAGTCCTCATCTAGGATACGTCCTACAGCGACATATTCAGCGCCTTGGGAAATTACCAAATTGATCAATTCCCCTGTCGTATGTTTTTTGCCATACCACATGTCATAGAAGTCCCGGCCTGCTTTGGCAATGTACTGAATTTCTTCTTCAGGATCCTTGCCGGTATTTGCTCTAATATTACCAAAGTCGCCCACCATCATTTTGGCACGAGCTTGCTGGACATAATTAGTCCATCGCCCGCTGGCAACATCTCTCTTGAAGAGCTGCAGCTGCATCGGTATCGCTGGCAAAGCTTTGGCAAAAGATTTTAAGGAGCCTTCGCAGCGAGTTAGAAATTCTGACTGATCCAATTGGACCCGTTCCAGAATCAACTGACTATCCGCTTCAAAGTCTCCAATACTCAACATAATTTTATGTCGAATACCATTTTTATTGAGGAATTCATGTAGGCATGGAATGACCCGCTGGAACTGCTGAGCCACCAGCCCTATTCCATCAGACACCCCATCAAAGGTGTAATGAAAAGGAATAACTGGATCACCCGTGGCTTCATAGGAGTAGTCCGGGCAAAATGCTCCCGCGACAATAACCTCCTCACCAGCCAGTCCCCGCTTCAAAGACTGCACCAATTTAACAACATCCTTAGTCGGAGGAAACAGGATATCCGCAGCCAAAAACATCTTAGCCACCTCAATACCTATTTTTTCTCCCAGCTCCTTGATCATAAACGCAGCCTTTTTCAGAACATGCGCCGGAAGACCCTGGACATCAATTGCCTCAACAGCAGCTAGTCCCAGGGCAACTGCTTTGCCCGAACTATCTCGGGGTAAAGCATGAAATTTTATATGATTATGCCTATTTTCAGGCCGTGACCCTTCATTGATTTGAAAGTTAAACAGTTCCGCGCCAAAAACATGGCGCATCACCCACCAGGCCAAGATATTTTTCGGCCAAACACCCTCAACTCCTGAATCAAACTGCAAGGCCAGTTTGCTGAAAATAGTGTGTGAAGGCTTGCGATATTTAATCGCCGCCAGGGGACATATCTCCAGAGGTGCTTGCTCCGGTCGATATTTTTCTGCATACAATCGTGCCTCATTCTCAGGAATGCCTAATTCATACTGGAAATAAGACTGTAATTCTTCTCGCTTATCACGCCAGATAGAATAAATCTTATGTGCAATTGCACATACCTGGGACATCTGCTGTGTTTGTTTCTCCTGATTCTCTTTTTTCATTTGACTCTCCTCTTTCTTACAGGGATTAATATTCTATCCAAGTGATTCCACAACCCACCCAGACCATCTCTTTTTTTCTTTAGATAGCTCCTAGCTTTGCGCACCGACAATTTTCAAAGAACAAAAAAACCAGCTTTTATGCTGGGTTCGTTTCATTCCACATCTTACTATGAATACATTACCCAGCACAAAAATCCTCTTTTGGAAAGAGGAACAAAGTGTGCAAGTTTTGTATCATATAATGTTTCATGCTGTTACTATATCAAATCTAAATATCCTGTCAAGTTTTTTTAGTTTCAGATGGCACAACTGTCACGGGCTATTCATTCAAAAACATCTGCCACAAGAAAAAAACTGAGGACTATTTTCTTTTTTATTTTTTTTAAAAAATAAAAAAGAAAATATACCATCTGAGTAAAATTTAAAATTACCCTTAGATTCCACTCACCGGTGTCGTGTCCTCTTGAATGTCTTGCTTGGTGCGGAAAAGTTTTCGCGTGAAAGAATCCTTGAAAGCAAAGAACTCTTCTAGTTTTAAGATATAACAAATTATACTAAAAAGCAGAACCCCCGCTATCCCTGCTCCGGATAATTGCATAAATACTCCCCAAAAAGTCTGCATATCCACATGAAAACTAATTAAATATTTCATCCCTTGAGCAGCAATTCCCGCCATAAACGATGCAAAAGAAATTTTTGATATGGATAAAAGAATTATCTTGTCATCCAGGTGTTCAAATCTGGTTCGCAACATAAATAACAACATTAACATTTGCATTACACTTGCTAAAGAAAAGGCCATTACCAATCCCACCAGCTGGAATCTGCCAATCAGTAAAATAATGGCCACAATATTAAAAGCCTCTGTCAAAAGAGCGATATAAAAAGGAGTTTTGGTGTTATGTAAAGCATAAAAAGATCTGGCCAATAATGGAATAGTGCTTTGAGCGAATAGACTCAAGACAAAAATAGCTAGGCACTGGAAAGTTAAAGTAGTGTCATTCCAATCAAATTGCCCGCTCCCCAGAACTACCCGCACAATTTGCGCTCGCAAAACCAAAATCAACACACTCAGAGGGATGACAAAAAATAAAATTTGCCGGAACGTCTGAGAAAAAGCCTTGATAAAATCTTCATGATTTTCCTTGGCAGCATATTGTGAAAGCGTGGGAAAAACAGCGATAGCAAAAGAGATACCAAATAATCCCAGCGGCACGCTTTGCAAATTCTGCGCAAAATTAAAAATAGCCAAACTACCCACCGCTAGAGTAGACGCAAAGATAGTAACTACCGTCAGATTAATCTGGGTCACCGCCACGCCCAGTGTCCGAGGTATCATAAGGCGCAAAACTTCTCGCACATGCTTATTTTTTAGTGCTGCCCATAAGAAGAATTTGTATTGGAAGCCAGAATGCCTTACTGCAGGATATTGCACCAGCATATGCATCAAAGCCCCCAGTACCACGCCCCACACCAACCCAATAGAGCCAACGACAGGACCGCCTAGGAAAGGCACAAAGATGAAAATACCGATGATAATACCTAGGTTATAAAATAAAGGCGCTAGGGAATAAATCAAAAATTTCTTAAAAGAAGTCAACACTCCGCCAAAAATACCACTAATACCCAGGAATAGCGGACTCAAAAACATTATCCGGGTGAACATCACTACTGTTTCCATCTTTTCTTCTGGAAAACCGGGTGTGATTACTCGCATAAGATAGGGCGCAAAGATGGCAAAAGTAAAAGAAAAGGCTAGTATGCAAAAAACAATTAAATTCAAGATTCCATTGGTTAGCTCCCAAGCCTCGTCTTCTTTTTCCTTACTCAAAAGACCTGTAAATACTGGTATGAATGCAGCGCTGAGAGCTCCCACAATCAAAAGATTATAAATCAAATCTGGTACGCGAAAAGCAGCATAGTATACATCTAGGACATCACCCGCCCCAAAGGTAGAGGCTAAAAACCTGTCCCGCAACAATCCTAGTAATCGACTAGCGAGTCCTGCCATAGTAATGATGAAGGCTGCGGAAGCCACTGACTTGGAAGGTCGAGCATTAAGAATAATATTATTTTTAAAAAGTTTAGCAATCATAAAATTATTTTCTAGTAAATGCTACACCTAAGAACTTATCTTCTTTCAAATCAGTGATTAAATTAATTTTCTGATCCTCTTTTTCCGCATCCATGGGATAACTCCAGGCTGTTTGTAAAAATTCCGGATAAATCACCGTCTCTATAAAAGCACTCCCCAGACTGCCTGATTGTTTCTGTGTCAAAAGAGAATAGGTATCCACGGACTTGTCGACCATATTAACATCTATTTTGAATGGTAATAAATATTTATACGTCACCACAACCGTCTCTTGAGGACTAACATATACCCAATTAGCAAGCACAGTTTTTTCACTATCTTCATATACTCGCGTACCACTCTCTTCATCAATATACATAGAATCCTCCTCCTGCCTAATTTGAGGATCCCATTTAAAGGCTAATTTTTTATAATCCAATGGAGGGGTATTAAATTCTCTAGTTTGCCCATCTGCCGCAATCAGCGTTGATCCCTTAGGCACATACACCCGCATATAATTAGCATTGACCTTATTCCACCAATCCTTTTCCAAATTCCCTCCATTGTGATGCCTTGTGATGGTCACCGTATCCACAATAGAGCCATCGGCTTGGATTTCCGCCTGATGCCTAATTTGTTCATCAATCACCCCGTCTGTTTTATACCCATTTATATTGGTATTGATAACGCTCAAATAATCCTTCTGTGTATTTAATATCTCCCCCGACCATCCCTCCTCGGATAACATTTTTTCCACCTCATAATTTTTGGAATAAATAAGAATTTGTTTTTCATTCAAACTTTCAACTAAAATCTTCAATGTCTTGGTCATATCGGAGAAACTCCTAGCATTGAAAATTTTATCCAAAATTTTTGGCGCTAGCTCTGCTAAAATTTTCTTAGGCTGATTTACCTCCTTATCATAATCTACTTCCACCTCCTGCTGCACGGTTTCCACAAAGTTATCCTTATCTACTGTTACGCCAAAATTCTCCATCTCAATCGGACCGGTAATAGCTAATAAACTTTGCATCACATTGGGTGTCATGGTAATCACCCCATCTACTGTCGGACCACCAGTCTTTTCGTAAAACCAAGCTGCTTTTTCAGCTGATTTAGGAAAATCTGGAAACCAATTACTATCATGCAAGCTCCATGTCGCAGACATTTTTTGAATGGGCACAGGAGGAACAATCTTTTCCCGCAGCTGCCCATCTGGATTATAAATACCATCGATAAAGAAATTGCGCACTCGACCATTAAAAATGTCCAAGATACCATATGTCC
>JBAZXY010000008.1:0-21363 GCA_041659585.1 Parcubacteria group bacterium
AGAGTGTCAACGATTCAACACTCCATTCAAGCATTTTGCTTCTTTCCGCCTCCGACTTAATCATTGCAACCAAGTCTTTTGCATGCCGCTTTAAAGAACTATCACCAACAACCGTTTTAATGTTCATAATCTACTCCTTTTTCATTTTGAGTGACTAAATAAAAGCAACAACCCATCATTAGGTTGTTGCTTTTATATATCGAAAAGAATTTGTATATTACTTCCTTAAAATTTCAAACACATAAAAACCACCTAATTCATTAGATTTCCAGCTCCGTCGATGATTGTTTATAGTTTTGAAATTATTCATATGTCTAATTAATACCATGGGAATATTTTTTTGTCAAATGAAAAAACTAGTCGCACTGGCCTGAACTGTACCCTAAAAAGCAGACACTTTCGTGTCTACTTTTTAGGGTACAGTTCAGCCCACTAGTTTTATTGATTCACATAAATATTCTTTTTTTCTATTTTTTAATCTTAGCAATTTCCGCCAGCAGCGCTGGCAGAATATCTTTTTCTTTGACGGATTTAATAACTTTCCCTTTCACAAAAATCGCGCCCATTCCTCGGCCACCAGCCACACCTACGTCAGCCTCGCGTGCTTCTCCGGGACCATTCACCACACACCCCATCACCGCTACCTTGATCGGTTTTTTTATTTTTTTCAAAGCTTCTTCCACCTGTTTGGCTAAATTGATCAAATCAATCTTAGTGCGTCCACAAGTGGGACAAGAAATCATTTCCGGTCCGCGCCGTCGCAGCTCCAGCGAGCGCAAAATCGCCCAACAGGTGCCCATCTCTTCAATAGGATCAGCGGTCAAAGAGACGCGCATGGTCGCCCCAATCCCCTGATTAAGCAGGATGCCAATACCAATGGCACTTTTAATAGATCCGGTAAAAGCCGTCCCCGCTTCAGTCACTCCTAAATGCAGAGGGTAGTTCACTTTTTTAGCCAACATCTGGTAGGACTCAATCATTCGCGGCACATCACTAAATTTAATGGAAATGACGATATCATGGAAATTCAGTTTTTCAAGGATGCGCACATGACGCAAAGCCGATTCCACTGCCGCCTTAGGTGTGGCGCCATATTTATCCAATAGGTCCTGTTCTAAAGATCCACCATTGATGCCGATACGGATAGGAATTTTCTTTTTCTGGCACGCTTCCACCACCGCGCGCACCTTCTCTTCAGATCCGATGTTGCCCGGATTGATCCTGATTTTATCAACCCCCTGTTTGACGCACTCCAGTGCCAATTGATAATCAAAATGGATGTCGGCTACGAGGGGAATGTGGATTTTCTTTTTGATTTTTCCAATAGCCTGAGCAGCCGCCATGTCCAAAACCGCCACGCGCACAATTTCACACCCTTCCCTTTCTAAAGCTAAGATTTGATTGACTGTTGCCGCCACGTCAGCAGTATCTGTGTTGCACATGGATTGCACCCACACGGGATTGTCCCCGCCCAACAAAAGCTTACCCACCCTCACTACCGATGAAACATATTTTTTCATACTTTTCTATAAAAAAATTAATTACGCAAAGATTGTATTTTTTCCACCACCTCATCCACCAAAAATTGAGCCGTGGAAGCTCCGGCTGTGACACCAATCTTTCCCACACCCACAAACCACTCTTTTTGCAATTCTTTTTCAGTTTCAATATGATAGGTTTTAGTGCCAACAGCCTTGCTTATCTCTGCCAGCTTATTGGTATTGCTAGATGATTTTCCACCCACTACAATTATCACATCCATTACTTGAGCCAGATCCTTGATTTCATTTTGCTTGGTAGCACTGTCGGAACAAATAGTATTTTCCACAATAACATGTTTTTTTCCACTAGCCAAAAGCTGCCCCACCACTTCTTGCAAAAAACTCATCTTATATGTCGTTTGACTCAAAACGCCAATTACATTTTTTTCAAATTCCATTAACTTAACTTCTGCCGGATCACCCACGATTTTTCCCATATTGCCAATCCAAGAGTTGATGCCCATAATCTCAGCATGCTGCGCATCTCCGCAAATCACCACTTCATAACCCTTTTTATGAAAATTCTGCGCCATAATACGCGCTTTACTCACAAAAGGACAAGTAGCATCCACAATCTCAATCTGCCTTGCCCTAGCCTCATCAATGACTTCCTTGGCAATACCGTGACTCCTGATAATCAATACTCCATCCACTGGGATTTCCTCCACACTATCTACCTTTATCAATCCTTTTTGCTTTAATTTTTCCATCACCTGATCGTTATGTACCAAAGAACCGATGATATACACCGGTTTTTTTTTCTCTCCTAATCTTTTTTCTACCAGTTCCATAGCTCGCCGAACACCAAAACAAAAACCAGCATGAGCAGCAACGACTATTTCCTTTTTCTGTAGCTCGTTTTCCATAACCCTCAATCTTTAATCTATTATTTCGGTGTTTCACCTGTTACCGGACAAACCACCTCAGCAGCTTCATCACAAGAGGTGGCAGCAGGAACATTGCCAGCTGCCTCATTTTTATCGGTGGCCGCACATGTTACATCTCCCTCTGCGCACATTGACGCTTCAGCCCCATTATCAATTTCTTCTTCCGCTGCAACACATTCCGCATCACCTTCTGCACAAGCAACATCTTCCTCACCAGACGCATTTAGACATTCCACATCTCCTTCTGCGCAAGTAGTATCTTCTTCTGGAGGATTGTCCTTAGTATATTGTTCTGGATCATTACAACTATCTCCCTCCGGCACATTAGCCTCTCCGCATAATTCATAAAAACATCCTTCTTCATTTTCTCCGCATTGCAGAGCAGCACAGCTTTCATCCGCCGGATCGCACTCAGGAATATTATACGCCTTCCGATTGAGATTTTTAGTAAACCAAGTGTCTTCCGCCAAGTCTCCGGCGCACTCCCCATCCACATTCGGATCCGGGTTACATACATGCACAAAACATCTTTCCTCATAAGGATCACAATCCACGCTAGCCACAATATCATAGTCTCGCTTAATCACGATGCGCCAATAACTGACCACTAACGAAAGGATAATGACCATTAAAAAAATGGCTAGAAATATTTTAGACGACTTGGATTGATCCATCTCAATTACAACCTCCTCTTTAACTGTTTGCATAAATATTTTTTTTATTTTATATGACTGTATTATAGCATAATTTGCCAAAATTTAGGAATCCCTGAAAAAAAGCGCTCTAAAACCATGCATACTCGGTATAAAACACCGTTGCTTGAATAAATTTGTTTTTTGTATTATAATAGGGACAAAGCTTTCAGAATGGAAAAGTGAAAAATTGGAACCCACCTGGATTATCAGGGAAAAAATAATTTTTTCCGATAAATTTTTTTACGGGATCCACGCGCTTATTTCCTGCATTGAGAGCTTTTAGCTTTTTCAGACCATTAATAGACAACTTTTTTGTATAAAGGTGATTTTCTCCCTGAAAAACCTGCATTACAACATGATAATTACTACAAAAAAAGAATCCTTCAATTGGATTCTTTTTTTGGGAAAAATTATTAGCTATTTGACTTTATTTTTATAAAAAAGATAGAGCCTATGTCCGCGATAATTTTTGTAGAGCTTGTAATCATTTTGTATTTTCAAGTTAAACTTCATAAGCTCCTGATTACTAAAGCCTCTGTATTTTGCATAGAGCGTTTTTAATCTTTCAAACTCAGCTCTGTTTGTTTTTCTAAGTTTTTTTATCTGTGCATAGTTTTTCTTATCAGTTGTACTTGTATAGTCATTTTTATATTGCTTATACAATCTCCAGTTTTTACCATGATGATTGTCATTATTATTATCTGTTGAATCATTGCCATCATCAATCTTATATTTCGTGAAATGATTCACTCCCACGGTAAAAACATAGCAACCACCGCCTACCTCACAAGCCCCTAAATAAGTCCCGTCACTTGGAATAAGACTTGATTTATCCAGTGGATTTCCATCATCATCAAAAGCTTTTAATTGAGCGTTGATTTCTGCAGCAGTGGAACTAGCCGTAAACCCCATTTTATCCAGTCCATAGAATTTAATTGTAGCCTGAGTACCCTTAAGCGCTACTGAATCAGTCACTCCCGTGAAATCCAGTCCGATAGTGCCAATTGTACTGGCATCTAGCTTTGTGCCCAAATTTTGTAAAAAAGTTTGTGTTTCGGTGTTAGATAAATCTAAAGCGGAATCAAAAGTAATCCGGCCCATAGCCGTAGTAGGGTCCGCCACATCCGTTCTTTTTTCAAAATATAAGCCGGCAAAACTGGTGTAATTGGTGCTATCCACCGTATCCAGATTATTTGCAATCCCGTTAGATACCAATGTCGCTGAAACGGTGTCGAAGGCCACAGCTACTGGATCCATCGCTTTCGCCACACTGCCAGTGAATCCTAGTCCTGCCACTGCAATTGTTAGCGTGAGCAGAAGTTGTTTCCAACTGAATGTTTTTTTGTTCATTTTAGTATTAATAAAAAATTAAAAGTTATTTTTCTTAGTTCTTTCTTTTTTTATTTTATCACAAATTTTTAGATTCACAAGTAGTTATTTTTTCACTATATCACCCTGCGCAAAGCATATAACAAAATTCCGGCGGCCATGGCCACATTCAATGACTCCATCTGATCAGAAATCTCTATCTTGACACTAGCCTGTGATAGTTTTAATATTTCTTCGCTCACGCCATGACTCTCACTCCCTAGCACCAAACAAAAAACTGCCTCAGGCTGGAATTGAGCCAAGGCCACTCCACCATCCGAATTAGCGGCATAAATTGGCAAGCTAGTTCCTTTGAGCCAAGCCACTTCTCTATCTTCTATAATATTGAGTTTAAAAAAAGCATCCTTAGCGGCGTTGATAGTTTTATAATTCAAAACATCCACACACGTTTCATCCATGACGACATTCTCAAAACCAAAAGCCAGAGCGGTCCGCAGAATGGTGCCCAGATTGCCTGGATCACTAATCCCATTCAAATAGATAACCGATTGGCCCAAAGTCAGAATGGATTCCTGGATATCATATACCGCCGTAATGCCCGAAGGCGTCTCCAATTGCGAATACTGCTTATTCAATTTTTGGTCAACTACGTACCATTGGGCACAGGCAGAATGCGCCTGCAGATAGGCGAACTTTTCCGGACGGCTAGCTATGAATTCTTGCGTGACGAATATGCTCTTGAAATCATGGCCACCGGTCAGCGCATCATGAATAATCGCCAGATTCTCCACCATAAATTGACCTAGTTGTTGGCGATATTTTTTCTGTCCCAATTTACCCAATAATTTGATTTGGGTGTTTTGTGAGCTGCTGATAATTTCTAATGTATTCATTAATTCAAAATTGCGTTAATTAACTTTCCAATGCCGGCTTTTTCCTTGGATGAATAGGGAATGATGATATGATTGCCAATTTTAGCTTGAATGTGTTGCATTTGCCTAGCATAGTCGGTCTTTTTTATCTTATCCACCTTATTCGCTACAACCACAATATTTTTTTGATATTTTTCCAAGCTACGCAAAATTTCTAAATCATTCTCCTGTGGACCAATTTTAGCATCCACGATAAGAACAACCAGTCGTTGCTGATAGCCGGCTGTAAAAAGATACCAATTAATCAATTCTCTCAAGCGCTCTCGCGCTTGAAAAGAAGCCTTAGCAAAGCCATAACCCGGCAAATCTAACAGGTACAGAGCTTTATTTATCAAGAACAAGTTAATTTCTTGCGTCCGTCCGGGAAAGGAACTTGTCCTTGCTAAATCTTTTTGGTTAGTCAAAGAGTTGATAATGCTTGACTTGCCGGCGTTAGAACGGCCGATAAAAGCAATCTGCGGGATATCACTCTCGAGCTCCGGGCAAACATCCACAATACCTCGCACAAACGCGGCAGAAACTATCTTTGTTTTATTGACACTTTTCATAATTATTTTTCTTAAGTAAATTATCTCCCGGTTTTTTTTAATTATGTTCCATTAAGCAGTGCTTATCTACATTCTATTCTAAAAATAGAAACAACATCCAAGACTGATTGTTTATTTTTTTATTCCATTTCTTGAAAAAAGCTTGATTATCCTATAGACAATATACATACCTAATACAGTAAATGCAATAAACGCGCTATAATCCCGAACCAAAATTATCACCGTCTGCCAAGTTTCATGGAAAACATAGCCGATCAATATATAAAACAAACAATAAACTAGCTCGCCCAGCACTACAGCCTTCAAGAACTGTCCTCGGGGCATGGCCCGCAGGCCGCTAAAAAAGTTCACATAAGGCCCCATTCCAAACAGAAAGCGGGTCAAAAAAACCGTATGAGAGGCATATTTATCAAATAATTTTTCAACTAGGCTAAGTTTATTTTTCATCCAACCGACTTCTTCGAGTATCGAATTAAACCTCCGCCTGAAATACCTTGCCACCCAATATGCACCGTAATCCCCAGAGATAGTAGCTGCCAGAGACAGCAAAATCAAAATTAAAAAATCACTCCACCCCCCGGCAACTGAAGCAAAAGACACAATAACAATAATAGCGCCCGTTGGAATAGCAAAGGAGGCGGCAAAAATAGCGGCAAAAAAAGAAACTAAATAATATATGTCTCCGGTAAAAATAGCACTCATTTAGCTATCTTTTTATTTAAATTATCTACCACTACCGAACAATCTAGCCTATTTTTTTGGCACACCTGAGCGATAGTATAGCGTCGATTCCAACGGTTAGCCGGCAAGCGCAACTCTTGATATATCGCCTGTTCCGATATACCAAATTTTTTAACCACAAAACCGATTGGCATATTCTCTTCGATTTTTTGAGCTGTCACGATATCTCCAAACTCTCTTTGATTAATTCGGGCTTGCAAAAGAAAATAAATAGCTAAAAAAACGGAACCTACAAAAACGATTCCATACAATGCCAATCTTAAATATAAATCTTTCCCTTTTTGCATATATTCAAATTAATTATCTAATAATCGTCTTTAGCGCATTGTACAAGACTTTGAGATGATGCGTTCCTTGATAAATGGGAATAACTTTCTTATTCAATCCCAGCAAAGTATACACCGCTGTCTGAGCTGATCGGATGGAATATTCTACCGTAAAAACCACATCCTTGGGCATTTCACAATATTGCCCTAGGAAAGCAAAGTTAGTTGCGCCCGCAGGCACCACTGGCGGTCTATCGCTCGTTGCCCTGGGTAGAAAAAGACTAGTGATGTAGGGCGTCGCACAAGGAATACACACAGCACTTTTGAGAATAGCCTCCAAATGCTTTTCAAAGCCGAGGTGATATACCAATTCCGTCAATATCTCCTCTCCTGTGCAAGCTGACATTTTTTTCTTCACAAAATTTCCTTCTTTATCAGAAAACAAGCCAAAGCCCCAGCAGAGATTCACGTGCTTTGGCTGATTAAGAAAATAGGGCTTATATGATAAAACGATGGACATCAGCCAATTGGACTCAATTAAATTCACTCCGCCATAAGCAGTTACTTTTCTATGGACAAATTTTTCTATCAAATTAAAGAATGTCCCGTCCCGAAAAGTAATAGTGAATGAGGTCCAGCTGGATTTATCGATATGCGTATTAAAAACCGCTGGTCGGCCAAATTCCGGCCATTCTTTGGCTATATTTTCCCACAGCGTCCAAGCCGCGCTTTTATCTGCCAAATCAAGAATGGGGGCACTCGTCATGGAACCTAGGGCAGAATTAGCTACAATAGAACCCAAGGTAACGAAAGCATAATCCTGCTCACCAACCGCAATCTCGCCTAATTCTCCGGCGCGCGTATAATAAAGGCGGCTGACCATTTTTTGATCTTGAGTTAAGATGAAATCCAAATTGGTTATTTTTGTATCAGTCACAAATGTCACCCCTTGCGTCTTGAGCCAAGCAACAATTGGCAGAATGAGAAATTCATATTGATTGTGGGGAGAAATTTCAATGGTTTCCAAGGTATCAATACTGGGAAAGCTCTGGATAAAGCGAATAAAATAGCGCCGGAACTCTATCAGACTGTGCCACTGTTGAAACGCAAAGACGGTACAGAATTCATACCAAAAATTAGAGGTAAAAAAAGATGCGGTAAAATAACCCTGGATTTCCATATTTTCCAGAGAAGCTTCCGAGTGAAACAATAAGCTAATCAAATGCATTCTGTCTCGGAAATTCAAGCGTAATGGTCGGGAATCAATTGCCTCTCCCCGTTTCAACAATCTTGACTTGGAATAGGATTTATTTTTCTTGTTAAAATCCACGAATTCTTCGCGCAGCGTTTTCTTTGGGGCCACCAAGGAATCGATGCGCGACATCAAGTCAAAAGTGCAGGTAAAAGTTTCCTCTTCAAACATCCTAATTCCCCGCATCACATATCCCTCCGAGGAAGATAGGTCTTGGGCATCCAGACTGCCGCCCATCTTTTTTGACTCATCAAACAGACTGATGTTTTCGCCCCTGAACCCACCGTCCTTGATAAGATATACGGCCGCAGAAAGCGCAGCGATACCACCACCCACCAAATAGACTTTTGCATTTTTATCCATAGACTTTATTCACCACGCATTTTTAATTACCCGACTAATTAACCCATTTTTTCCAAAATAGCCTATTGGATAATAAGCTTCAATTAAAAAAATAATTCCAAAAAAAATTACTCGGCTAATTTATTTTTAACTTTTTTCACCATATCTCCGATACCCCAATTGGATTTTATTAAAAAATCAAATGCCCCATTAGCAATGCCCTCATATAAACTTTTAGCGTCATCGACATTAGTCATAATTAACACTGGCACATCCTTGCCAAAGTCAGTGGTTCTTAATTTTTTGAGCATAGTAATTCCATCCATTTTAGGCATAATAATGTCCAACAGAATCATATCAGGACCATGCTCCTCAATACTGACAAGGCCATCCTCGCCATTAGTTGCCTCCAGCACTTCCAGCTCTTCCATCTGAAATCTAGCCACCAACGCCTTTCGCAATGAATCCTCATCCTCGATAATTAATATTTTTTTCATAATTTAATACAGTTATTTAAAAAAATTAACTTTTCAAAGTTTTTTCCCCTTCATGACTAAGCATTCCTGATTTAGGGATAGCCATATAAAAAGTCGTGCCATATTCTTCCACGCTACCATTAGACCCTTCTCGCTTAAGCGTGGGTGACTCAAACCATAGCCGTCCAGCCGCTGCCTCCATAATCATCTTGGCAATATACAAACCAATGCCAGACCCATCACCCACCTTTACCCTAGCATTATCGGCGCGAAAAAATTTTTGAAAAATCTTATCCCGCTCTTTCTGTGGAATCCCAATCCCCCCATCAGCCACCGCAATCCAATATTCATTTTCTTTTTCTATTAACGAGATTGTTATATGATTATTTTCTTCCGTTGAATAACGCACTGCATTAGTAATCAAATTGTGCAGCACCTGGTCAGTTAGCATATTATCAATAGCAACTACTACGGATGATTCCTTGGGTTTTTCAAAAACAACCAAGCAACCTTTATCTTTACTCCAAATTTCCAAGTCATGAATCACATCCACAATAAACTTCACTAAATCAACCGGCCTAGGGTCCACCTTCAAACGACCGGTTTCGAGACGGGAAATATTTAATAAATCATTGACTAAATGCATCATGCGCACTCCACTATTGTGCACCTCAGCTAAATAATCCCGCTGCTTTTCATTTAATTCCCCAGCATTACCGGACTGTAACATCTCAGTATACCAGCTAATCGTAGTTAATGGTGTGCGCAATTGATGGGAAGCAATAGAAACAAAATCAGTCTTCATTCGATCCACCTCTTTCAAATGTGTAACATCGTGAATAATAATCGCACCGCCCACAATTTTCTTTTTAGAATCTCTTACTGGAGAAATATACATTTCATAAAAAAACATGGAAACATTCGCTTCCTCCACATGCATAACTTGACCCGTCTCAATGGATTCTCTAATCATAGATTCTAATTTTATATCCGGAAATAGAGAAAATAATTCAGTAACGGAATAATCATCATTCATGAGGCCAGTCATTTTTTGAGCAGCCGGATTCATTAAAATAATTTTTTGTTGATTATTAAACATAATCACCCCATTATTCAAACTCTCTACCAAAGATTCATTCATTGAATGTTGAGAACTGATCAATTCCTGTAAACGAGCAATGGAAATAGAAGCAATGGAGGCCATAGAACGAACTAATTCTTGTTCACCGTCAGTTTCATACAAGCCCGATTTAGAAGATGAGATATGCAGCGCTCCCAACATCTTATCACCAATTCCCAGGGGAATGACAAATCCTGAGTTGGGTTGACCAACACCGCTAAAACTGACTGGGACACCAAATTGGGCCATTTCAAATCTTCTATGCTCATCAATATATGCCTGAGCGATAGAGGCAACCTCTGCTTGAGCATTTTGAGCAATATAGGTTATCAAAGTCTTCTTAACTTCTGTTAAATACCCCGTGCTAGCAGCCTCTTTCAAATAAACCCGAGAATTAAAAACGTCATCTGTTGCATCAAAAATAATATAAGCCGCCACACTATAATCGATGATTTCCCATAAATAAGCATTCACTAAATCAATAGCTTGCCACAACTCAATGACATCTGCCAATTCCGCACTCAAAGCCTTTAGGGCTTCTAGTTCATAATGTCTTTTTTGCAAAAGATTATTTGAAGTAGTCAACTTTTGTTGCAATTGACGCACCTCAGCTGCACTCAAAGCAATATCCTCCTTCAAGGCATAGCATTTATTTTCTAATTTTTCTTCAACATCGCTAATCATATGTTATTTATTTACCCTTATTTACATTCGCTTGCGAATCTCCACATCGCCACTATCTACAAAAAATTTTACTGACCTACCAACATTACCACCCACATCCTCTGAGATAATTGGAATAGATAATTCTGCTAATTTTTCGCGAACCGATTCAATATTTTTTCTTCCCATGCTAAGCCTGCCGCTCACCAAGGTAACAAACATTTCTGATCCGCCAAAAATCTTAGCCACCAAATCATCCGGAAAACTACCCAGACTTTTTAACTCCTCAATCATTTTATCAATAGCAATATCAGCGTAACGCAATGGATGATTCCTGCACCCTTCATCCCTAATCAATAACATCTTACTTATTCCAGTTTTGAGATTATCAGCCGGAAGCATAATATGAGCCATTCCTCCATTTTTCCTTTTGGCGTCGTACAAACAAACTGCTACGCATGAGCCCAATCCAGGCGCTTCTAAAACATAGGTATGTCCACCCACCATTAGCTCACCCGCATTTATTGAAATTACTGTCATAGTTCATACAAAATAATTAATCTATACGCGATTCTGCAATATCTCGTTAGCTGATTCGATATCCGATAGTAAGAAAAACCTCCCGCGAATATCATTTGGACGAATAGCCAGCTCTGTTTCAAATACCAAAATATTTTCAGAGACTTGTGATATTTCAGCAATTATTTCATCTAACATCGATTTTATCATGTCTGTGGCTATATGAGGAACAGATTGAATTAAATTTACCTTCACCCTTTTATGCATAGCAGATAAAAATGATCCAACAATAATATTACTCGTCTCTTTAATAATAGATTCCTTAGAATAATCCGGTTGCTTATTCCCTGGCTCCACATTAGGGATATTATCGCTTTTTTCAGCGTGCATCAACCTAATCAATTTAACAAACTTATCCCCTTCTGGTTCTGGAAAAGCCACTATAGCAAAGCCATTCATCACATTATCAATGCGAAAAACTACCATAGTAAAAGATTCTTCCACACCCCCAATGTGCTGATATAGATTTGCTGGTGACAAAATTCTATTTTCCAAGGCGGTGATGCCAACCTCTTGCCCCACAATAGCGGCCAGCGACTTTGAAGCATGCTCTGCCCCGATACCGGTTAATTTTTCAAATATAAGCAATCTTTCGTTGGGGTTTTTTTTATTGTTCATTTTTTTTATTCTAATAAGCTAAAATAATTGACTCCAAATCAACAATTGGCACCGGTTGTCCATCTCCTAATATAGTAACCGCTGAAAAATAACTTTTCTTACGGATATTCTGGCTCAGCGTTTTAACAATAATGTCTTGCTGCGTTTCCACACTATCCACAATTAAGCCTATTTTTTTATCCTTGAGTTGGGATAGAATAACGATTCCATCGGCAATATTTTCATCTTCCTCCATCGCATTACTTGAAGTTAGATTGAGAATCTTATCTAGACGAAATAATGGAACACCTTCATCATCAATAATAGCTATTAGCTGATCAGCCTGCTTCTTCCTTTCCAATGAATTCACATTCATCAGCCGATTCACATTCGTAATCGGGATAGCATATTTCCGTTCCGCTATTTGCACTAGCAGCGCCTTTATAATTGCCAAAGAAACTGGGAGGTGTAATAAAAAAACCGTTCCCTTGCCATTCTCTGACTCTACTTCTACTCGACCGCCAATTGACTCAATTTTAGCTTTCACCACCGACAAGCCCACCCCTCTACCGGAAATTTCAGTCACATAATCCGAAGTGGAGACACCGGAAAACAAAAAGTCTTCACGACTCAATTCAATATGATTTTTTTTCCGTATAGCATCAATTTTCTCCCAATCAACCCCATTACCATCGTCACTTACAGAAACCACTACATGGTCCTTAACACTCTTGGCGGATAGGGTGATGACACCCTTCTTATCAATGCCATGATCCACGGCGTTGCGCAACAAATGAATCAAAGGTTCGCCTAGGCTATCTAGGATATTTCTGTCCAATTCCAAGGCCGCGCCTTCAATAACAAATTCAATATCTTTCTCCTGTTGCTTAGCTAAATCACGCATCATCCGAGGAAACCGGTTAAACACCTGATCTAATTGCGTGAGGCGTAATTGCAAGACTTGATATTGCAGCTCATTTATAAGCTGCTTATGGTTACTTATAACCTCCGTTAAAAACTTCTCCGTTTCATCAATCTCTTTACTTTGCACTGTCAAAAAGTGAGCATTAATTTTTTCTTTAGCTTTTTGCAGGCGCAATTTATTCACCATCAATTCTGCTGCCAATTCAACCAAAGCATCTAATTTTTCTGCTCGCACTTTCACCTCTCGAATTTGAGAAAAGATTTCTGGTTGCCGCATGATTTCGGTTTCAGCCTCTTCATCCACATGTTCCAACTCCCCCACCTTATCCACCAATGGATTAGCAGAAAATTGTTTAGCTTCGTCACTCATCACCTCAGCCACCAATCGCCGCAACTCGTCCACCGCACCGAAAAGCAAGCTCGCACCACCACTGGAAATTTTATTTTTAATATTCTCTACCATGCCCTCAAAGCTATGAGCCAAGTTACTAATCTCTCCGTAGCCCATCGTAGCAGCAATGCCTTTAAGCGTGTGTGAATGCATCATTAATTCCTTAGCAATCTCTTGACTGCCCATATCCTGTTCAAAGCGCACTAATCCAGCATCTAAACTATCCAGATGCTCTTGACTCTCTGATAAAAATAATTCTTTATATTTTTCTTGATCCACCATAAACTATATCATTTGATACACCTCTTATTATCCCACATAAAATTCACTCGTGAGCCAACTTAATCGGTGAGCAATTTTATCCAAAGGCAAAACTTCATCAGCAAAACCGGCAATCTGCACAGCTCTAGGCATCCCAAAAACCACCGAACTAGCTTCATCCTGAGCGATCACTCTGCCACTAACTTGCTTAATAGCCTTAGCTCCGATAGTGCCATCATCCCCCATACCAGTTAGAATGACGCCAATAGTATCTGGGCCAAAGCACTCCGCCACAGAAGTAAATCCCATATTGATGGATGGGTGAGTTAGTCCGTGAGCATCAATCAAGCGACTTTCATTGCTAGGTGAGGTAATGAAAAAATGCTTATCCCCAGGCACTATATAAATATGATTGGTCTTTATAACCTCCCTATCCGTCATATGCGTCAAGGGTAATTTAGTTAACTTGTTCAGCCTTTTTGCCAAAGAAATAGTAAACGTCAATGGGAGGTGCTGAATGACAATAACCGCTGCGCGCAAATCCGGACTTAATCCTGACAATAAATCCTCCAGCGCCTTTGGACCACCAGAAGAAGACCCCACTACAATTACTTTCATAACTAAAAATTAGATTTATTGATTACACTTGATAAGAGAATATCCAATCAAATTTTAAATAAATATTTAATTTATCAATTATAATAATGCTCTTTTTACCTCATCAATAACCTGTTTTTCCTCGAAGGGCTTGATAATATACCCCAGCACACCCAAATCCTTAGCTTGCTTAATCATATCATCCTGCCCAACAGCGGAAACCATAATTACCTTGGCTCCTTGCGGCACCACTTCTTTAACAACTTCAATACCATCCTTTTCCGGCATAATTACATCCAATAGCATCAGGTCTGGCTTTTCAGTTTTAAATTTTTCCAAGGCTTGCTCCCCATTTACTGCTTCAATAATGTTATCGAACCCATTTTTAGTCAAAATATCCGAAAGAATTTTTCGCATAAACTGACTGTCATCTGAAATTAATATTTTGGCCATTTTTTTATTTACTCAGTTAATCCTCCCAATGAATACTAACTAAGCGGAATTTAATTATTTACAAAAAATTACTTTAATTATTCTCTGCGTCATTCATCCTAGCTAGAAAGAAAAAATACAGACTCACCTTGAACTCCGTATCATCTACTGATAAGTCAGTTTCAAAAAGGAAAGCTAATTCTCCTTTGCCAGAATTTGTTTTTAATTTTTCCATCATACCCACCAAGTGTGATCGAGTAACCATGCCAGGCACACCTAATAAAATACGCACCTTACTGTCGTTTCCCAATTGAGTGGCATAGGAATTAGCCAGAATATTCAACGTCTCTCTGACGGTCGAGCGATCCAATTCCTGCATCACTTTTGTGGTATTTTCTGGCCGTCCATTAAACAAATCAACTAACCGCAAAGCCTCCGCACGCTCCATCGATAAAATACTCATACCACCAATACCACTGATCGCTTGTGTATAAGCCACGATAGAATGCTCTTTGACTTTATCAAAAATTTCCATTGTCTGCTCATAGGGAACCATGCGAGCCTTCCTGGTTGCTACAGAAACCTTCCGCTTGGAAAGCACTGATAAAGCCTTCGCAGCGCCCACCTCTCCTTCTCTAGCAGCGCGCATTAATTGTACATCCGTAAATATAGCCATTTTTTTATTTTTTAATTAATTTATTATTTTTTACCTATTTAGTATTTTAATTTTGTGCTTGACCAATTTTTTGCTTTTCCTTTTCTGTAAAGGCATTCTTCAAATCTAATATTAACACGATTCGTTGCTTTACACTATTTACATTTTTCGTTACATTGGCTTCTGCATTGTCGTCTTTTACCTCAGACTTATCATCTTCATGCTCTTCCTCATCAATAATAATCACGCCTTGAATATATTCCGTTCCGATCTTACTATTGATAGTTTCCGGGGTATCTTGGATAATCTCACTTGAAATGCGCAAAACCTCCACCACCTCGTCCACAATAACACCAAATTGTGAATCCAAAACATCAATTACCATAATATGCTGTGATTGGATATCCACATTATCACGATGCAGATTAAATCTTTTTTCCAGGTCAATTACTGGAATAACCTTACCACGCCAATTTATCAGGCCAGCCATAAAATTCAAACTATTGGGAATAGGCGTGATATTCACCATATTAATCACTGTCTGCACATCCCTTACTGGCACCGCATATTCCTCTCTATCCAGGCGAAAAACCACCAATTGCACAATTTTTTCCAGATAAGCTTTTTTTTTATTTTCTTCGTCCATAATTCGTTTAGCAAATTAGTTTCTTAGGCCTCATTAGTGTAAATAGTTCTTTTTAAATTATCTGACAAAGCCTGTAGTTGCATAGCAGCATCGCTTACTTTCCGAGTAGCTGAATTCTGTTGTTGGATAGAAGCTAGCATCTGCTGTGTCCCAGAAGCATTCTGCTCGGAAACAGCAGAAATAGAGTCAATCGATCGGGAAACTTGCTGCACAGCAGCGGACTGTTCTTGCGCACTAGCGGAAAGCTCTTGCATTTTAGAAGCCACTTGTTGAATGGCGGCTACAGCCGATTCCAACCCAGCCAATGTCTGATTAATGATATCCGCGCTTTTATCTACCGTCACCACACCCTGCTCAGCCGCGTCAGATGTCTCTTTCATCTCATCTACCATTGACCTGATTTGATGTCTGATTTGATCCGAGGCCACAGAAGATTCTTCAGCTAATTTACGCACTTCATCAGCTACCACAGCAAAACCACGACCAGCTTCTCCAGCTCGAGCAGCTTCAATAGCCGCATTTAAAGCTAATAGATTAGTTTGTCCAGCAATAGAGGAGATCGTATCTACAATTTCACCAATAGCATTAGATTTGTCCACCATAGAGCGCACCTTATCTGCCGTATCAAAAGCCATTGCTTTAATCATAGCCAAGCTTTTCTGCGACTCATCTCCGGTCTCCCCAGCCAATTGTGCTCGCCTGGAAGTATCCACAGAAATAGCAGAAACTTCCTGAGTAGAGTCAGAAGCTTCCTGAATAGCAGCTGCCATTTGATTCATAGCTTGGGCAATTTCCATGGTTTGTTGGGATTGCTCAGTAGAAGCATCAGCCATACTTTTCACTATCGAAGCATTCTGCTCAGCTACTGAGGCTGATTCCTTAGAAGATTGAATTAGGGAATCTGAAGTCTCCTGTAATTGACTCATAGCATCCTTAATCGGTCTACGGATAGAATCACCAGTCAACCTTGCAGCAAACCAAGCCAATAGCAATATCAAAGCTACGATAATAACCACTGCCCAAACCATTATACCCTTTAAAGAGGTGATAGGTAGCATAGCCTCGGCCTCACTTACTTCAGCCAAAACACACATCCCCAATCCAGGAAGGGCTATATAAGATCCTAATGTAGGCGCTCCGCTATAATTATTAGCAATCCCGACTGAATTATGCTTATTGCTATCATTACTATTCAAACCAGCCAAACAATCTGTGGCATTCTTAGTTTTAACTTCTTGGGATAGCACGGCATTTTCAACAAAACGCGATGGACTTACCATTAAACCATTCATATTAATCAAATATAACTCACCACTTTGATCCCAACCGATACCTGCTTTAGTAGCAATGGCATATAAAGTATCCGCATTAAACCTTTCTACTAGCACTCCCGTTACCTGATTAGCATCATCATGAATCGGTACTGACACAGCAAATGATGGCGTATTAGTTGCTCCATAAGTATGAATGCCTTTGAAATAAAAATCCTTCTCTCCATTATTTAATCCAGTAAAATAAGCATCCGCAGATTGATCAGTATTAATCAATTTTGGATTATTGGACACCACCACTCGACCAGCCTTATTCAATACAATAATATCTTGAATATCCTTATTAGCATCTAACAATGCCGCTATTTTCTTAGAGGCATCGTTATATTTCTGCTCATATTCAGGCTCCCCTTTATTAATGACTGTCACATTACGCAACAATCCATCCGACGCCATAGCATTAAGGTTATGTTCCTTTTCTAGAATAAATGTTTTTATATTAGCACCCCTAGCCTCTACAATCGTTCCTAAATAGTTATCAATCTCGCTCTGAAAAAAAGTCTTCGCCGAATTAAATCCAAAAAAAACAATAAACATAAACGGGACAAGGGCAACAATTAGAAACCATGTCATAAATTGCATGGTCACATTCATTTTGGCCAAAGGATTAAAATTCAACTTCATATTTTTTTATTAATTTTTTATTTATTAATTAGCTATTTGTCACTTGACTATCTAAGCTTTACCATCACCTATATTATATCATTAAAGATAAGTATCGCAAACTGCCCCATGTCAATCAAATTTTCCCAAATCTAATCACAACAACTTCTGGTCGGCCCGAAGTGCGCATGGTCGGCCCCCATGTCCCCACGCCCGTTGAAGTGTACGCGGAAAAATCACCTGCCACAGTCAATCCATAATAATATTTTCCATATATAAACCGAGTGATCCACTGGAATGGAAACAATTGGCCGCTATGCGTGTGTCCCGCTAATTGCAAATCAATGCCAATGGCTTTAGCGCTGATTGCCTCTATCGGATTATGATAAAGTAGGATATTCGGTCTTGTTACTTCAAAATTACTTACTTTTCTTATCGCATCTGCAAGATTATCGCTTTTTTCTCCCCGCACTGGATAGCTAATACCCAATATTTGCATACCATCAACATCCACCACTGCATTATCCAGGGTGTGCACCGGCGTATTTTTTAGGACTGCTAAAATTTCACCCACGCCCAAATAGGTCTCATGATTGCCGGTAACAAAATATGTGCCATCAGGAGCATTAAGTCCGTTGAAGGGAGCCACCAGATCTTCCAACCGTCCATCCATCCCATCAAATAAATCACCCGTAATTACCACCATATCCGGCTTTTCCGCATTCACTTGAGCAACCACATCTGTCAAAAATTTCTTACCATAAATATGCCCCAGATGCACGTCTGATAACTGAACAATCTTTTTTCCTTGCCATTTTTCCGGTAAATTTCTCATTTCCACGGTAATATTTTTTAGCCGTGGATGATAGGCGCTCCAAATTCCATAGCCAGAGAGCATAGCTGTGCCCAAGAAAGAAAGGATTACCAGATATTTATAATCAAAATCCGCATTAAATAGTTTCGCTACGCCCACAACCATCCAAGATAGCATCAAGGTCAAGCTCAAATTCCAACCCACCGCCAACCATAGACTAGTCAGAAAATAAATTTCCTTCGCAAAGACATTCTCGCTGTAATGAGCCAGGACTGAAGCTACTATAAAACTGATACTCAATAAAAATAAAGCTAGCGCCAAGACCACCTTAATCTTTGTCTCTCCGATGCCTAGAAATCGCACCAAAGAAAAATAGAGGAAAAAATGTCCTCCCAATAAAACAGCACTCATTAGCGCCATCATCATAATCACTCCCCATGTATTCATATTCAATACGAAGTTATTTTTTTATTAGACTTTTTGCATTAAAGAAGTGAGCGACGGTAATAGAAGATTTGCTGTCACTTATTCCCCCAGTAAAACCGCAAAAGAAAAGCTGCCGGCATTTTGCGGCAATCCTGAGGGATTACTTTTTTCAAAGATAATATCCCCTTTTTTAGCGCCCTTGGCATCAAATTTCAACTCTACTACAAAAGGAACATATGCATCCACCTGCCAATCGCCCTTAGCCTTCGCCATGCCGGTCGCTAAAATAGCACCCTTCTCATCCAATAACTTTACCGGGAAAGAGCCTTCAAAATACCAACCCTTAGCCTCGCCCGCTATTTTCAATGGACTAGTAACTGTACCATTCACATTAGGCGCACTAACTTTGATATTAATACCCTCAGCCACACCTTGATCGCCCGTTACCACGGCCTTTTTATCTGAAGATATGACACCTTTTTTGGCACCTGGGTACAAATTGCCCCTCCAAAAGATTATCGCCAAAACAACCACCCCTAGTATTATAAATACAACAACCTTCTTCCTCCCTAACTCCTTTTTTTTTGTTCGCATATTTCGCATATTTTTTTATTTAATTTATAGTTATTTTATATTATCTATTTTAACAATAAAATGAAGAATGTACTAATATTCATATTATTTTTATTTGCCGACAAAAAAAACTTGTGCTATACTGATTGCACAAGTAAATGAAGGGTGGCTACCAACCACAATTTATTGTTGCTCATCAGCAATAATAGCAAAACTTCTGTAGGACCTGACAAATCTGGTCAAAAGAGTGCCCAAAAATTATGGGAATTCGAGTGGAACCGCCCGACAACATCGTCGGACCTCGAAATCAGATAATTTTTTGGCATTTTTGTTTTTTCTAAAGAAAAAACGATCCGCCTATGGCGGACAACACTTAATCAAATTAATTTTAAAAAAATATGAGCAAAGAAAAAGCCTCCTCCTCCGCTGAAGCTGCGGCGGACAAAGTCGAACTCATCCGTCATTCTGCCGCCCATGTCTTGGCTGGCGCGGTGCTGGAAATGTTTCCGGAAGCCAAGTTTGGCACCGGACCCGCTGTTGAAAACGGTTTCTACTATGACATCGATCTGCCCCGCACTCTCATCCCGGAAGATTTGGAAATCCTAGAAGACAAGATGAGAGCCATTGTCAAAGCCAATCACCCCTTTGAACGAGCGGAAATTTCCGCGGCTGAAGCCCGAGAGGATTTTACTAGATTAGGCCAAGACTACAAAGTGGAACTCATTGCTGACCTGGAGAAAAAAGGCGAACAAATCTCCATCTACAAATCCGGCCATTTTGTCGATCTATGCTCCGGTCCGCACTTGGACTCCACCGGAGAAATACCCCATGGCGCTTTCAAGTTGACCAAAATTTCTGGAGCTTATTGGAAAGCGGATGAAAAAAACAAGCAACTGCAACGCATCTATGGCGTGGCCTTTGCCAGCAAGGATGCCTTGAAAGAATATCTGCATATGATGGCAGAAGCGGAAAAAAGAGATCATCGCAAAATTGGCAAAGAATTGGATTTGTTTCATATTGATCAAAAGGTGGGACTAGGACTTCCCTTATGGCATCCCAAAGGAGCTTTGCTGTGGAGACTGGTGGAGGATTTTTGGTATAGCGAACATCTCAAAAACAGCTATGATCTGGTGCGCTCTCCGCACATTGGCAATCGCACTCTGTGGGAAACATCCGGACATTGGGGCTTCTACAACGCCAGTATGTACCCACCCATTGAAATCGGCCAAACCCTGGAAGAAAAACAAAAAAATGAAGTAGCCAAAGAATCTGAAGAATATCTGCTAAAACCAATGAATTGCCCCTTTCATGTGGAAATTTATAAAAATAATCCTCGCTCCTATCGCGATTTTCCTCTCCGTTGGGCGGAGTGCGGCACCGTCTATCGCTATGAGAAGAAAGGTGAACTTTCTGGACTGACTCGCGTTAGAGGCTTCACTCAAGATGATGCGCATATTATATGCCGCACTGATCAAGTGGAAGAAGAGCTTAAAAAAGTAGTGGATTTCATCCTGTTCATTTTCAAGTCCTTTGGTTTTGATACTGACCTGATCAATGTCTATCTTTCTCTGCGTGATCCCAAAAATAAAGAGAAGTATGCCGGCAATGATGAAGGATGGGAATTCACAGAAAGCGTTTTGCGCAAAGTAGCCACTGAAAAGGGCTTGAATTTCACCGAAGAAGAAGGTGAGGCAGCTTTCTATGGACCCAAATTGGATTTCAAGTTAAAGGATGTCCTTGGT
>JBAZXY010000009.1:0-20577 GCA_041659585.1 Parcubacteria group bacterium
GCGATTGTTGTCTTGCACAATATAGACTTCAGAAATAGTGGGGTGCGGATCATCTCGATCCAAGATTCCGTCGCCATCGCTGTCTCGCAGGGTGGTGGTGATGGTTTTCACCGAAGTAGTGGGTGTTTGCTGAGTGGTGGTGGTCGTGAGTGGAGCCTCGATGGTCACTGAACTCCTATAATCATCCTCCTCCTCTTCATCATCCTCCGCCCAAACAAAAGCGCTTCCAGTCAAAGCGATAACAGCTATCACGACTAAAAGGCTGAGCCAAAAATATTTTCTTTTTTTTATTTCCATATTATTAAGCTAAATAGTTAGGATTCATACGTCTTAATTTCGTTTGTCGTATTTGAAAAATATCATTCCCATAATTAAGATGTCTTGGTTTTTCTAGCCGGCGCTTTTGCGGCGACTGGAGCAGTAGCTTGTGGTTGGACGGTAGTTGTGGTCTGGGCATTTTGCACGACAGTCTTGGGAGCCGTATTCAGATCCCGTAATTTGTTTTCCCTGTCAGTCACAATATCAGCTTGCAACTGAGCTACATCATTTGCCACCGGAGCAGTCGTTTCTGTAGTTGTGCTCCCGGTAGAAAAATTGTTCCGACTAGCCTCTCGAATACCAAAAACAATCAAAGTCACAATCAATGCGTTCACCACAAAAACAAATATCTTGGAACTATGCTCTTTAATGCTCATATTTTTTAAATTTTCTTAATTTTTTCCTACCCTGGAGTAGAAAGTTTTTTTAATTATTTCTGCACCTACTAGTTATTACGCATCCTTGCATGATTTTGTTGCATTCCCATCTCAACTAACGTTGGTCAAAATATTGTAGCATAATTTAGACAAATAAAAAAGCGCCACCCCCTAACAATGTAGGTTGTGGCGCAGGCATTGGTCGACTGTCATTTCTTAGCAAATCTTGCTAAGTGCAAATGTCGGTTCACAGCACTTCAGTATTGCCAAAAAAAATCAATCTAGTTAGTAAGAGTTTTTTCGGGGGCATTAAATTAACAAGGAACACTCTTTTCATTCATCTTCTGCTAATATTTCCCCTAAATACTGATACGCCACATAAAAACCTCCGGTAGGCCGCAGAGCAAAGGTTAACGGTTAATCAGGGTGATGGCGCTGATGGCCTGGTGGTCAGTGGTGGCCTGAACAGCGGCAAATGGCAACGGTTCCGTCGCGACGATAGAGTGAAATTGATCAAGTTTGCCAGGTGGTGCCTTTCCAACCATAGTTCCTCCTTTCAGCTTGCAAGCTGAAAAAAATTTATTTCCCAGTTACACATTGCCAGTTCTTCATGAACCAACTGCGACGGGAAAAATAAGCTCTTTTTGCAAAAACTCATTTTTCCCGCCACACTTCGTAATTCAAAATTCTTCTTACTTTTCTAGATTTTTAAGCTACTATTATTAGAATAAATTAACATATCCCTCCTGACATGTCAATTATTTCCCGCAAAAATAGCCTTTCTAAAGGCTATTTACCCTAATTTTCTTCACCAGACACTATTTTTTAGTCTTCATGGTTTTTGCAAATAACAAGCCCACTACACCCGCCACAACCAAAATCATGGCCAAGGGAAGCCATTTTTCATTTTGCAGCAAACGACTTTCGGTTGCATCACAAACGTCGCCAATGCCGTCCAAATCGGTGTCCTTTTGGTCTCGATTAGGCACATCTCGACAATTATCTTTGGAATTGATGACCCCATCCCGATCAAAATCATCACAGGCATCCCCGCGACCATTGCCGTTCAAATCTTCCTGATTGGCATTTTTTTCCCGTACACAATTATCCATTTCATCCGGCACACCATCCTTGTCCACGTCCGATCTTTGATAAATAGGATTGTTGCCGGCGATGGCTTTCTTGAGAAACAGCACATCCTTGTTCTCATTCAAATCAGGCATCTCTCCAGTATAAGCTGATACATAACGATCCGCATTGAAATAGGCTGTATATTTTTTATTTGGCAAAGCCAGAAAACGCAAATTGTTTTCTCTTATACTAGAGAGGCTATCCTGACTAAATGACAATTCTCTGATGCGTAGCGGCTGAACATAAGTAAATGTAATAGCAAATTCTTGCGCACTGGTCTGGGGAAAGTTGATGGTCGACCGGGAAACATTTTGCCTAGCCAAAACAGTTTTTTCCACGCCATTGACCCTGGCCACAATTTCAATCGTTTTAGGCAAAGCCACAAATTGATCGAGGTGCAAATTCAAAGCCGAAGTAGTGATGATTTTGTCGGCCTTGGTCACAATTGTCACGCGCTGTTCATCCCCATTGCTGTTGGCGGAATATTCTTGAAAATTATCCATCTTGCCATCCACCAAAAAACTGGCGCCACCGGAATTTATTGAGTCCGTTGCTGTTAATTGACTCTTTTTTTCACTCAAAAGCAATGCCGGTTGGGCTTTTTGCGACTCCTGTTCCACCACCATGACGCTCGTCATGGCGCCCTCTTGCAAAGCAATAGGCATGTCCACCACTGTCGGCACCACAATGTTCGGCACGACTATCTCCACCGAAGAACGGAAGGCACTTTTCATTTCCTCCATAGTCAGAGCCTCTTTAGCCAGCACTGGGCTGAAAACCATTACGCATCCCGCCAGAACCACCACGCTCCCCAGCCTAAATTTTTTTGAAATTATTCGCATATTATTTCATAAATTCTTATTTAATTTCACCACTGTTATTTTCACCCTTCCTCCCAATAAAAGTCGTGCTGATAAACAAAGTTCCCACAATAAAAAATGTAACAATTTTGCCCACAATATCCATCGCCCAAAATTCCACAAAAAACAGTCGGAACAGCACGATGACAAAGAAAATGCCACCGATGGCTTTGAAAAAACCATAGTTATCTCGCCGACCGCGCACATAAAACAGCACGCCGATGATAGTATAGATGACTAGTGATAACATCGTAGCCAACATTTGATCAGCCACCATGAGATGTGTCATCATCCAAACCAAGAGCGTAGCATAGAAGCCTCCTGCCAAGCCATAGAAACGCACCAAGACCAAATAATTCACTTTTTTGTTTTTATCAAATAGCTGTGTCACAAAAATGGTGATCACAAAAGGCATAATGCACAGCAAGAAAATCACAAACAAATCTCCTGTGATAAGGGACGCCTTAGAAATATTTCCATAATTATAATTACTCCCATTCAAATGTTCAAATATTTTTTCAATATGCGTCAAGCTGAGCAAAAATAAAACCACATAGAGAATCATCCCAAAGGCTTCGCTGGTAGCTGATGCGCCTTCTTCTTGTCGATTGAGATAGAGATTAATCATAATGAAAGCACTAAATTCCACAATATAGGCGATGACCAACTCCCAACCCTTGAATTGAATGGCCGTCGCACTCACGAGCAGCATCAACGCCACGCCGGCATACAGAATCACTGGATTCTTGGATTTTGTGATAGCAAAAATTGCATAAGCACCCAGGGAGAAGAGTAATGCCCCAAAAACAATCAGATACACCTCCAGATCTTTGGGCGCAATCATCATCATCCAAGTCAGAAACAAAATTCCGGTGCCGCCAGCCACAACTAAGTCAGCAGTATCCGCTGTTCGTTTATAGAGAATCGTGAAGATATTGGAAAAATAGAACAAAAAGACAAACACAAAAGCAAACACCAAATTCTGAAAGTTGCTATCAAAACCTGCAAAACTATTATAGGCCACTGAATAGAGAAACACCACCACCAAGGCCATAACATTGAGCGCATTCCAAGCCGTTTTGCTGGTCACCCACAAAGTGCCGGCTGTTAGGACGAATAGATATAAAAAGGTGATGGAAATATCTATTTCGGAGAAAACAAACATCGGCACGATTGCCCCCATCAGCAAGGTCACCACCCCCAACGCCCGATTGTTTTGTTGCAAAGCCACCAGAGTCATGAAAACCACCAGAGCAAAAGCCACCACTAGTGCCACAGCCGCCGGAAACATGTCATACAAACCGATGCCGGAAATAATGGAAATCAAAATAGCGGTCGATCCCAGAACCAATAAGGCATTGCCTTGCAAGCGATGTGTAGCCGCTCGAAAGAAGCCAATCACCAAGAGCACGATGCCGAAGATAACACCCAAAGAAACCCGGCCCACTTCCCCAATCCAATCATTAATAAAAGCATAGGTCACAAACCACCCCACAGCCAGAATCAAAAGAAAAATACCCACTTTCAATGGCCATTCCTCCGCTAACCAACTAAAAAACTTTTCTACCGCATTTTCTCCCATCATCGAACTATTGACTTGATTGCCATATCCATTTGCCATAGACTGGCTTTGACTCATGGCTACAGCCTGCGCCTCTGCCGCTAGCTCCGTTTGATTGGGCGCCATAGGTTGAGGTGGTATATTTTGATTTATCTGCTGAGCAACGCCGCTAAAAGTAATCGGCCCATACACTTTATCCTCTAATTTTTTCAGCCTATTGGAAACAGACACATAAAAAATTACTCCCAGAACAATAACCAAAATTTCTAACATATTTTTTATTATAAAAAAATTAATTAACCGTCTCTTTGTATATATCTTACACCGAATTAATTTTTATGCCTAATTACCCCTATTGAAAAAATCAACTGCCAATATATTTATGTTTTTAAAAAATAGACTAGGCACAAATAATTTTGTGCCTAGTCTAGAAATAATAAATGAAGCTACATTTGCATAACTTCTTTAATGCGATGCTTTTGAGCATCTACAAATTCTATCACGGTATGCGTCAGGTAATCCATATCCTCAATATGAATTATCTTAAATTCATTTTTACCTCCTAGGGAGAGTAGTGGCGAAAAAGCCCCCACTACTAGATATTTTATTTTGAGAGCACAAGCAATATAGAAAAAGCCTGTGTGAAAAATTTCAAGATTACGCATCCCTCCTTCGGGAAAAATCACCAAAGAACAATCCCTCTCCTTGCGCATGCAGGAAATAATTTCTTGACAACGACCACCACCAGAATGATTAATGATGAGGTGACTCATTTCTCGCATAGCCTCACTCCAGCCGATATCGTGAGCAAGCGTAAGAAATCTCCTCTCCCCTAATGCTTCTGCAAAAAGCAATTGTCTCACAACAGGAAACCAAAAAGAAGGAAAATTCCTGTGATTGCCTCCCTTTAAGCCACTAATATTTTCTGCTGGCAAGGTTAGATCATCCTCAGCTGCAGGATGATTAGCAATTAACATTATTCTTTCGTCTACAGGCAAGTTAATCCTGTCTACATTGATATGAATAATTTCTTTTAATTTGGCGTAGAGAGTAGCAATGCTTATCTCTCCACGAAAATATTGATGCGAGATATCCAGATACAGCTGACGCAACTCGTTCATACCCCCTCCTTTTTTTCTCGTGTTAATTGTTTATACCGTACAATATTAAAAAACATTATGTTGCCATACTAATATAAAAGTAACTTTTTAGCAAGCTCTTCAAAAGAATTTTCCGGCTCATCAAACCAATGATTTCCAATTGTTTCAATGTATGTATTTTGCAATATCTCATCGGCCAAGACTTGAGCATTTTTTTTATCAATAAAATCATTATCTGGTCTTATAATTAAACATGCTTGTTTTATATTAGCTAATTTATTTTGCAGGGAAAATTTTTCATAGGCCAAAAACCATTCTTTATCAAGCATCCTGAATTTATCTTGGGAAACTTTACAAAGGGCGGGTGTGCCAGCCTTAATTAAGTTAATTGCGTCCTTATCAATCCGAGACAAAATAATCTCGTCAATAAAAACTGCTGGGGCCATTAAGATAAGCTTGGTGCCTTTTTTAAAGCAAGCGTGCGATTTCAAGGTGATTGCGCAGCCCTGAGAGTGCGCCAAGATAATAATTTTTCTCAAAGGATATGTTTTCTTCAACTTCAGATATTCGTCTTTTAAATGACTAACCATTTCATCAGGATTGGCGAGAATCTTTTCATTTTTTTCATGTCCCTTAAATTTAACCCCGTAGACACTGTGTTTATTTTCAACAAGAAAATTGAAGATGTTTTTAATAAACCCTTCGGAATAGTTACCCATAAATCCGGGAATAACCATATAAATGGGCTTGGTCTTGTCTATATTAAAAATGCGATAATTTTTTTTCATAAACTTAAGTATAAAAAAATAAACCTTATTGCTTATTGACTATTCAACAAACTGCCTCACCGCTTCTTCAATCAGCTCTCCTGAAAGCCCTGCGTCAGTCAAAACTTCTTCACGCGAACCGTGCTCTAGGTTTTTGTCCGGCAAGCCGATGTTTTTCACCTGCACATCCAGTTTATGATTCAAAACCCATTCATTCACTGCACTGCCGGCTCCACCGGCTACGACATTATCTTCCAGCGTAATAAAATAGCGATGAGTCTCGGCCAATTCAGTGAGCATTTTTTCGTCCAATGGTTTCACGCAACGCATATTCACTAGCGTTGCATCCAAATTTTCTGCCACCAATTTGGCACGCTCTACTAGTGCTCCAAAAACCAGAATGGCTACTTGTTTTCCGGTGCGCAACAGCTTCGCTTGACCAATGATTATTTTCTCCATCTTTCCCTCATCAAACTCACCCACTTCTCCGCCACGCGGATAACGCACCGCTACTGGTCCGTCATAATCAAAGCCCGCTTCTAGCATGGCGTAGCATTCATTTTTATTAGCCGGAGCCATAATCACCAAATTAGGAATCACCCTCATAAAAGACAAGTCGAAACTGCCGGCGTGCGTAGCACCATCCGGTCCAACAATTCCCGCTCGATCAATAGCTATCAGCACATTTAAATTTTGCATTGCCACGTCATGAATCAGCTGGTCATAGGCGCGCTGCAAAAAGGAAGAATAAATCGCCACCACAGGCTTTTCTCCCGCACAAGCCAAGCCTGCCGCAAAAGTCATAGCATGTTGCTCGGCAATACCCACATCATGGTAACGCGCCGGAAAACTTTTCTTAAAATTAGTCAGTCCGGAACCGTCGCACATGGCCGGCGTAATAGCTTGTAATTTTTCGTCCGTTGCCGCCTTGTCACATATCCATGCCGAAAAAACATCCGTATAAGACAGAGCTTTTTTCTGCTTGTCGTTTTTCTGGCCCGTGACCGGATCAAAAGGACTGACCGCGTGAAAAGACAAGCGGTCTTGCTCGGCTGGAGCATACCCTTTGCCTTTTTTGGTGATGATATGCAAAAATTTCGGTCCTTGCACTTTTTTAAGGTTATCCAATACTTCTACTAAGGTCTCCACATCGTGTCCATCAATCGGCCCATAATAGGCAAATCCTAGCTCCTCAAAAAATGTTCCCGGCGTAATCATCCCCTTAGTATGCAGCTCGGCTCGACGCACTAACTCACGGATAGTAGGCACTCCGCTCAATACTTTTCGCCCTTTTCGCCGAAGACGCACATACGAAGGCGAGGCAATAAGGCGTGTAAGATATTTTCTCATTCCACCGACATTGGGCGAAATAGACATCTTATTATCATTAAGAATCACTAACATATCTACTTTAGCATCCCCGGCATGATTAAGTGCCTCCAAAGCCATCCCTCCGGCCAAGGAGCCATCCCCGATTACTGCTATCACTTGGGGAGCATTCTGCTTGTCCCGATTAGCCATGGCCATGCCAGTAGCCGCACTAATGGAAGTGCTGGCGTGTCCTACACTCAGAGCATCATATTCACTTTCCTCCCGCTTGGGAAAAGGAGCTAGCCCAGCCCTCTTCCGGATGGTATGCATCCGCTCTTTTCTGCCGGTCAAAATTTTGTGCGGATAGGATTGATGTCCTACGTCCCAAATCAATTTGTCCTTGGGCGTATCAAATACCCGGTGCAGAGCCACTGTCAGCTCCACTACCCCCAAGCTAGAACCAAAATGGCCGCCACTTTGCGAAACACTCTCAATCAAAAAACTGCGCACCTCCTGACAAAGTTGCGGCAAGTCTGCGTGTTTTAATTTCCGTACGTCAGCAGGAAAATTAACGGCGTCTAATATTTTTTTTGGGTTATCTTTTTTCATTTTTATAGCAATCGGATACGCCCTATATTATATATTATATGTTATATGCTGCATGTTTATTTTTCCGTCGCCAGTTGCCCACAGGCCCCCTGGATTTCTTCCCCTAAACTTTTGCGAATGGTTACGCTCAAATTGTGATTGACTAGATATTCCTTGAATTTCACTGTTCGCTCTTTGGAAGAGGATCCAAATTCTGAATCCGTAGCATTATAACGAATCAAGTTAACATGCAATAATTGCAACTTACTGATGGATTTCACAAATTCAATCAAATCATCGGCGTCTGCCATGCTGTCATTGACGCCAGCAAGCATCACATATTCCAGAAAAACTTTGCGCTTAGTTTTTTCAAAATATTTTTTCAGCGCTTGGCGCAAGGCCTCCAAATTATTTTTGCGATTAATCGGCATAATCTGATTGCGCTTGATGTCGCTGCCAAAATGCAAAGAGACCGCCAAATTCACTTGCGGAAACTCTGTCGCTAATTGCGCAATCCCTTCCGGAATGCCTGAGGTGGAAACCGAAATACTGCGAGAGCTGAAGCCGAACTTTTTTTCATCAATAAGATTAGTGAGACTTTGCCGCACTTCCTCCCAATTGAGAAAAGGTTCCCCCATGCCCATGTACACGATAGTAGAAACATCGTATTTTTTACTTTCTACTTTTTCAATCTTTGGGTTTAATTTTAAATTTAAAATTTCTAATTTAAAATTCTTTTTCAGATATTGCCTCCAAAACAAAATCTGATCAGTGATTTCTTCTGCCATCAGATTTCGAATCAAGCCCATTTTTCCAGTGGAACAAAAACCGCAGGCCAAAGGACAACCCACCTGGGAAGAAATGCACGCCGACCAAATACCCTCAATAGGTGAAATCAACACCGCTTCAATTCGATTACCATCCTGCAATTTGAGCAGCGCTTTTATAGATTTCCCATCTTTGGAAGTCAGCACTTTTTCAACTACAAAAGACAACATGGGCAGTTCTTTTTCCAGCAGTTCCCGCAAATCCTTGCTCAAGGTAGAAATTTCCGCAAAACTCGAAACACCCTCTTGAAAAAGAGCTTTCCTGATCTGTTCTAAGCGAAATTTAGGCTGGTGGTGCTTTTGCAAAAAAGCCTCTAATTTTTCTAAATTCATATATAGTACTTTACTCCAGATTAGCTATTTAATCAATACGTCATACACTATCACAATTTTTTGAAATAAAAAAAGACCCTTTGAAATTTAAAAAATCTCAAAGGGTCAAAGTTTCAAAGAGCCTAAGGTTCAAGCTCTGAGAAATTTAGGGATTGCGGGAGAACACCTGGCTGCCACCACCCCACTCATCCGCGCCCTCAACGGAGCCCGCATCGACACACCAACCAGCGTCAAGCCAAGAGCAGAGGACTGCCCACAACACACCCTTGTCATCGCGGATATAGAAAATATTCGCATAGCCATTAGTGAGCAAAGCACCCTTTTTGCCAGTTGGTTGCAATTCCATGCACCCAAACATTTCCGAGAGTGTGGTCTCAGCGTTGGCTTCACCGCCAAGATCATTGATAATCGGTTTATCCACCGATCTTCTCAGCAACTTGCCATAACGCAGTGTGGATTCGGCAATTGGTTCCTCAATTTTTCCGAGAAAATTATTACTGAAGTTATCTCCGAGATAGGAGATTTTTACTTTTGCCTTTTTACTCATATCCACAATGAAGTGGTCACGAGCGACAAATCTTTCTGTTCTCGCAGGGACAGTGATCGTGCCGATAAACTCGATAATATTCGGCGTCTTTCTGCTTTTTATCGCCTCAAGAAACAAGGTAATCGCATCTTTCGGACTTTGAATTACCCACTGAGCATCCTCAGTCGATAATCCTAAAAATTCCGTCCGATGTTCAGTCAAAATTCCCAGCAACTTATCACTCTGTTTTGCATTCATAATTTTCTCCTTTGGTATGAATGTTTTTACAGTAATACTGTCAGACTTGGCCACTACGGTTTCGCCACAGCAGAAAAAATTCTTGTTTTCTATACAAAACCCCTAGAGCTAAGCTCTTGGAATCTCCAAGAGCTTAGCTCTAGGAGAAAAATCCTTTCTGCTGTGGCAAAGCGCCAGTTAGGATGTTAAGGAACCAATTTAATAGTATACACCCAAACAGCCGTTTTGTCAAACGGCTGGGGTGATTTTTGGCCGGGATAAAGGTTTTTATTTGGAAGATGCCCGGCTTGGCGGGATAAATAACTAAACGCCCTATTCCACCGTCACTGACTTAGCAAGATTTCTAGGCTTGTCCACATCTAAGTCCTTTAGTACTGCCATGTGATATGCAAAAAGCTGGGTTGGAATTGTCGCCAATATTGGAGTAAGCATTTCTAATGTTTTGGGGATATAAATCACATCATCGGCGATGTCTTTTATTTTTTCATCCCCCTGGGTAGCGACAACTATGACTTTTCCACCACGTGCTTTTATCTCTTGCATATTGCTTATATTTTTTTCATAAACACTATCTTGCGGGATAAAATAGAATGACGGAAAGTTTTCATCAATCATAGCAATCGGACCATGCTTCATCTCTCCTGCAGGAAATCCCTCAGCATGAATATAGGAAAGCTCTTTCAATTTTATTGCACCTTCAAAAGCCACTGGGTGATTATATTTTCTTCCTAAAAAAGCAAAACTTGTAGCCTTGCTATATTTTTTCGCAATATCTTTTATCTGATCATCCAATTCTAAAGTCTTCTTTATCTTTTCCGGCAAAAGCAACAATTCCTTTGCAATTCTTTGTCCGGTCACGAGGGACATATCTCGTTGTCTGCCCAGAAAAAGAGTTAGCAACGACAGGATGGCAAGCTGAGAGGTGAAGGCTTTGGTTGATGCTACGGAAATTTCCGGACCAACATGATTATAAATTCCCGCGTCAGTCTCTCTAGCAATGGAAGATCCGACCGCATTCACAATCCCTAGAGTTAGAACTCCTTTTTCTTTGGCTTCCTTGACTGCAGCCAATGAATCAGCCGTTTCTCCTGATTGACTCAAAACGATAACCGCTGTTTTGCTATTTAAAATTTGTTTTTTATATCTAAACTCATGGGCATAATCAACCTCGGTTGGTATGCCAGCATACTCCTCAAGCATGTATTCGCCTACTAGCGCAGCGCATCTAGCTGTGCCACAGGCAACCAAAATAATCCTGTCTATGTCTCTGAGTTTTTCAGCTACAGAGTGAAGACCACCCAAGTTTGCTTTGCCTTCCTCCACAAGCAATCTTGCGCGAATACTACTGGTTATTGTTTCCGGTTGTGCAAAAATCTCCTTAATCAAAAAATGCGGATAACCATCTTTTTGTGCTTGATTTATGTCCCATTCTATTTCACTAACTTCTTTTGTTATTTCAGTATTATCGGAATTAAATATTTTTAACCCGTCATCATCAATAATTGCAATTTCTCCATCATCAAGATAAATAACTTGCTTCGTATGTCGCAAGATTGCAGAAACATCAGAAGCTATAATAGTCTCTTCATTGCCTAGACCAACAACCAGAGGAGAGCCTTTTTTCGCAGCAATAATTTTATTCGGTTCGTCTGCATGAAAAACAACAATACCGTATGTTCCTCTCACTACCTTCAGGGCGCCCCTTACAGCCTCCAATAAATCACCGGCATATATATCCTCTATCAAATGAGCAAGTGCCTCCGTATCTGTTTCTGATTTAAAAACATGCCCTTTCTCAATTAAGTGTTGTTTTATTTGTTGGTAGTTTTCAATTATACCGTTGTGCACAAGCCAGATCTTGCCTTTACAATCGCAATGCGGATGAGCATTTACCTCGGATGGAACTCCATGGGTAGCCCATCGCGTATGCGCAATACCAATATTTCCATCGATATCCTTATTTCCTACTTTTCTTTCTAATTCTACAACTTTTCCAACAGCCTTTGCGGAAAAAACTGAGCCTCCATTCATAATAGCAATACCTGAAGAATCATATCCTCGATATTCAAGTCTTTTCAGACCTTCAATTAAGATTGACTGCGCTTTTTGCTTACCAATATATCCAACAATTCCACACATATAATTATTTTTAAGCTAATTAGATTTAGGTAAAATACAATACTCCGGAAAAAATAACGGCGCTCGAAATAAAGACTATCGCCAGCCAGCCAAAAACCCTCACCCATACTGGATTGGTTTCCCGCCCCATAATGCGCTTGTCGTCACTGACAATCATAATGGCAATCAAAAGCGGAATGGAAATCACCCCATTGAGAAAAGCCGAATAATACAAGGCCGTAATGGGATTGATATGGAAAAAATTCAGGGCTAATCCAAACACGATAGAAGTGATGATGACGAGGTAGAACCCCCGGGCGCGAGAAAATTTCTCCTCTAATCCTTCCCGCCATTTCATGGTTTCCGCCAAGGCATAGGCGCCCGAGCCGGCCAGAATCGGCACTGCCAGAAGACCTGTGCCGATGATGCCAAAAGCAAATAGCAAATAGGCATAATCACCCGCCAAAGGCCGCAGCGCCAGCGCCGCTTGTTCGGCGGAGTCAATGTTAAAAATGCCATTTTCAAAGAGCACTTGCGAGGTGGTGACAATAATGAAAAAGAACACCACATTCGCCAGCACCATCCCCGTGCCCACATCCGTCCGCATCCGTCCAATGCGATTAAACATAGTGCGCTCATCTTTCTGGTGCAAACGGTGCAACATTCTCTTAGCCATTTTGTTCTCCTCCACTTCTTCTGAAGTCTGCCAAAAAAATAGATAGGGCGTGATGCTGGTGCCGAAGATAGCGATGATAGCAAAAATATATTCGGGCGTAAATTTTATCCGGGGGATAATCATCGATTTCGCTATCAACTGCCAATCAGGCTTGATGATAAAAGCCGTGGCGATATAGGCCAAAACGGAAATAGCCAGCCATTTCAAAATCTTGACATAGATATGATAGCCAATAAATATTTCCAATAGAATTATCACCCCGGCAAAGGCAATGGTGGCTACGTAAAAATTAATATCTATCAGCATTTGCAAAGATTTGGCCATGGCTCCGAGATCCGCTCCGATATTGATGATGTTGGCCACTATTAGCACAAAGACAATGCTCGCTACTATTCTTTTCTTATAATGTTTCTGTAGCACGCCAGCCAGACCATGATTAGTCACGATCCCAATCCGAGCACAGGCCTCTTGGATGGCCATCATCATCGGCAACAGCCACGCCGCCATCCACAACAGCCCCAAGCCAAATTTAGCCCCCGTTGAAGAATAAGTACCGATGCCTGATGGATCATCATCGGAAGCACCCGTGATTAGTCCCGGTCCCAAGGCCCGAAAATAATAATAACTTTTTTTCCACGGACTTGCCAAAATTCCAGCCACCTTCAACACCTCGCTTTCTGCAATATGCCAGGTGCCGTCCACAGCCCGAATAGCCTTAACCTCACCCCACAAGACTAGCTTCTTCGCCATTACCAGGGGAATGCCCACCTCATGACGAAACTCCGATAATGTGAAAAATTTTCCGGAATGATCAGTTTCGATGTTTTTATTTTCCATTTATTTTTTAGGTATTTTTTAAAATGATCTTCTTCGCCTGTTTCAAGTTATAACAAACAAAATCACACATTTCATCAGCAACATTCTGATAGCGTCCTTCCTTACGATTTATAAAAATAGTTTCTATAAATTTATGGTGTTTTTTTACATCATCTATCTGCTCTATCCTATCATCCAAAAAAAATATCCGCTCATCTTTCCCTATATCATCTTTACGCATTATATCTCGGACTGGTGATGATTTCAAGAAGTCCGTCATAATAATTTCCTTAAAATATTTTGTAACACCTGAATTATTTATTTTAGATTCTAAAAATTTATTTTTTGAATATGAAATCAAATAACTATCCTCTTTCTTGAAAGAACTGAGAAAATAATCCACATCAGGAAAAACATATTTGCTTGCCTTGCTCAAAAAAACTTCAATGTCATGTTTGAGGTCGCTCACATCAATTTTTTCCTTCTCTCCTATCCTGTCAATATGCGGTTCTGCTATGTATTTTTTTAATTTGCTATTTTTTTTATTTGGAGGATAATCATAATAATATTTTTTGTACATATCCTCATTTATTCCATGCAATCTAAAAATCTTTTTGTAATCAACTACAAATTTTTTAGTATTAAATAAAACATCGTCAAAATCAATAAATATTTTCATCCCACACTAACTTTTCAACATAATCATTCTTTTGAATATATTGGAAATGGTTTAAAAAAATTAATCTCCCCAGCCTACTAAATTAACCACGGCACTTTCCCACATTTGGAAAGTTAGTGCGGGATTCATCCAAATTATATTATTTCTTTAATAATATTTTTATAATTTTCTATCTCAGAGACTAACATAATTATCTTAGCTAGCTTTTCACTATCATGACGGATAAAGGAGCGCGTGGCGGCTAGCGTATCCGCCTTGGAATATTTTGCCTCACCATTGAGAATAAAGTCACCCTTAATCACTTTAAATTTTCTCTGCGGATTTTTTTTCACTGCAAAATTAATCATAAAATTTCCCCCTTCTTGTTTCTCATATTTTTCCATCAATCTCTTGCTTGGCTTTTTCGTATTGAAAGTCACATAATCCACCCTGTCCTTGCCAATAAATTTATTGATAAAATCCACATAATCATCCACATTAAAACCATCTGTGTGCCCCTTCTTATTAGTGAGATTGCAGTTATACACCACCTTAGCTTTAGATTTATTGATTGCCGAAGAAACTTCCTTGATCAACAAATTAGGCAAAATGCTGCAATAATGATTCCCTGGTCCAATGACAATAATATCGGCTTCCTTGATACATTGCAAAGCCTTTTCATTAGCATTGACCTTAGATCCAAAATATATTTTTTTTATTTCCTTGGCGGAAAAAGAGCTGTGATTGATTTCATTTTCCCCCTCCAGAATCTTACCATCTTTCAGTTCCAAAAATAATTTAGCATCCTGATTAGTCACCGGGATGACCTGGCCCCGCACATTCAAGATCCGCATCGCCTCCTCCACGCCACCGGAAAAGCTGCCACTGATTTTTTCCAAAGCGGAAAGAAATAAATTTCCGAAGCTGTGCCCCTTAAGCCCTCCTTCCTCAAAGCGATAATTCAACAATTTGCGCAACATTTCTGATGAGTCACTGAGAGCCACTAGGCACTGTCGCACGTCCCCCGGCGGAAGCACTCCCAGCTCATCCCGCAACACGCCAGTAGAACCGCCGTCATCGGCCATAGAAACAATTGCTGATAAATCCACTTGATATTTCTTAAGACCAGTGAGCAACATAAAGCTCCCTGTCCCACCGCCAATAGTAACAATTTTTTTCTTTTGCATAAAAACTAACTAAACAAAATTATGAATCACTTTTTCAGCCGCTGCCAAATCCTCCGGGCTGCCGATAGGGTGCCAATTGGCCGCCGTTTCTACTCTGATCTTATGCTTATCACTCATCTTGGCTAGAGTTTGGGGCAAGCCATATTCGCCCTGACCAACAGAAACCAGTTCATAGCCAAATATTTTTTTGTTCAGCATATACACCCCCGTACTCACTAATCTATCCTTGGAATCCTTAGGCTTTTCAATAATATCCACCATATTCCCCACTTTATTAGTTTTGATTACCCCAAACTTACTCGGGTCGTCTACTTCTTTTGCCAGTAATGCCAAATCATGTTTGAGCAATTTCTTAATATCTTTCGTCTGATACAGATCATCACCAAACATCACCATGAATTTATCCTGCAATACCCCCCGAGCTAAAAATAAAGCTCCTCCCGTGCCATTTAAATTGGTTTGAAAAACATAAGTAATCTTGCGCCCGTTAAAAGTTCTCTTGAAGTGATTCATAATATGCTCGCCATAATAACCCACCACAAAAACAATCTCCGTAATTTCTTTGGGCAGGGCATTAATTTTGTGCTCTAGAATTGGCTTGCCCTTGATTTTCAACATTGGCTTGGGCACCCCTTTGGTCAAATCTTGCATTCTTTTCCCTCTCCCCGCAGCTAAAATTACTACTTGCATATTTTTTCGTTAAAGAATTAAACGACTATATTCAAAAGCTTTCCTGCCACAAAAATAATTTTTCTAATTTCTTTTCCTTCGATATATTTGGCAATTTTCTCACTTCCCAGTGCTAGCTTTTTAGCCTCTTCTTCGGCAATATCTGCGCTGACTGTCAGCATATCACGCACTTTGCCATTCACTTGCACTACCATCATCACCTCCTCATCCTTGGTCATTGATTCTTTGAATTTCGGCCATTCTTGTAAAAATATTGATTCCTGATGACCCAGAAACTCGCTCCAAATTTCTTCGGTGATGTGCGGCGCAAATGGCGCTAAAAGAACCAAGAACTTTTCCATCCCTGCTTTGGGCAATTTATCGTGCTTACTGAACTCATTCACAAAAATCATCATCTGGCTGATAGCTGTATTGAAAGCAAAATTCTCCATATCTCCTGTTACTTTTTTGATAGTCTTGTGGAGCATAATCGGCAATTCTTTTGGCACACCCTCGCATCCCCCGCCACAATCTGCCAACTCCTTTTCAGCAAACAACTTCCACACCTTGTCCAAAAATCTTTTTATCCCCACTACATTATCTTCATTCCACATCACCGCATCCTCCAGTGGAGCCACAAAAAGCATATACGTTCGCACTGCGTCCGCCCCAAACCGTGCTACCATATCATCCGGATTAATCACATTTCCTTTGGACTTGGACATTTTATTTCCTTCCTTATCCAGCACCATTCCTTGGTGCCGCAATTTCATAAACGGCTCATCAAAATCCACTAGTCCAAGACGATGCATAGCTTTAGTGAAAAATCGGGCGAAAAGTAAATGCATATAAGTGTGCTCGGCTCCGCCAATATACACATCTACCGGCAACCATTTCGCTAGTCGCGCTGGCGAACAAAAAACCTCATTGTTGTGCGCATCCGGATAGCGCAGGAAATACCAAGATGAATCCACAAAAGTATCCATGGTGTCATATTCCGCAGTCCAACCAGCGCCAAAAATATCTTCTACTCTTTTTTTCAATTCGGCAGATTTTGCCAAAGGTGATACTCCAGTTGGCACAAAATCCACGTCGGTAGGCAATGTCCATGGCAAATGTTCTGCTGGCACCAAATGTGCTTCTCCCTCAGGAGAATAGACAATCGGAATCGGACAACCCCAATAGCGTTGCCTCGAAATGGACCAATCCCGCAAGCGATAATTAACAGTCCTCCTAGCCATGCCTTTTTCCGCCAACCAATTAATAATTTTTGGTCGTGCTTCAGATGAAGTCAGTCCATCAAATTTTCCAGAATTAACTAAACTGCCATCCTCGCTAAAACACTCCTCTAGTTTTTCAACCCTAGACCAAACATCAACCTCCTTAGGTCGAATAGAAACCTTCAGCGGAATATTATATTTTTTAGCCATTTCGAAATCCCGCTCATCATGCGCATCAGCGAAAACAGCACCTGTTCCGTAACCTGCTAATACAAAATCTGCTATCCAAATTTGAATTCTTTCCTCTGTTGCTGGATTAATTGCATAAGCTCCAGTAAACACGCCGGTTTTTCCCTTATTTTCAATTCGCTCCAGCTCAGTCTTCAACCTAGATGCGCTTACATAGACATTCACATCTTCTTTTTGAGTTAATGTAGTTATTTTTTCTACTAACGGATGTTCCGGGGCAAAAATTAAAAATGTGCCTGAAAACAAAGTATCGATTCTAGTAGTAAAGACTGTTATTTTTTCCTCTGAATCAGCGATTCTAAAATCAACCTCCGCCCCTTCACTTTTTCCAATCCAATTTCGCTGATTTTTTTTGGTATACTCCGGCCAATCCACTTTATCCAAACCAGCAATTAATTCTTCTGCGAAATCGGTAATCTTGAAAAACCAACTCGGTACTTCCCGCTGCTCAATTAGCGTGCCGCATCTGTCACAATCACCGTCCACCACCTGCTCATTAGCAATCACCGTCTGACAAGAAGCACACCAATTAGTTTTAGTTGTTTTTTTATACACCAAGCCGTTTTTATAAAACTCACCGAAGATCCATTGTGTCCAACGGTAATATTCCGGATCACTGGTCACGGCTTGTTGGTCAAAATCATAGGCAAAACCCAGTGATTGCATTTGCCGAATATAGTTGGCAATATTTTCCTTGGTCGTTTCCGCCGGATGAATGCCCGTTTTGATGGCATAATTTTCCGCTGGCAACCCAAAAGCATCAAAACCTTGTGGGTGTAGTACATTAAAGCCTTGCAGTTTCTTATAGCGATAAATCACGTCACTCGCCGTATAGCTTTCCGTGTGCCCCATATGCAACCCGGTGCCGGATGGATAGGGAAACATGTCTAAGATATAGAATTTTTCTTTCGCATTATCATCTCTGTCTATCATAGTTACTTTCGTATCAGCCCACCGCTCCTGCCATTTAGGCTCTATTTCATTAGGTGTATAATTTTTTGCTTGCCCGTCCGAAGCCTTGGCGGAGGAGGGCCATTTTTTTTCAACTTCTCCTGGATTATATTGTTTCATATGCGTACTTGCATGTTGGCGAGAAAAAACCCACTATCTGTGCCAGAAATGCTTTGAAGATTAAATTTTTATCCTACCCCTATTCTAGCTCAATCACGGGGTTTTTTCAAGGAAATTGGCCGACAAAAATACCCGGCATTAACCGGGTACCTTTCTCTAGTTTATTGCTTCTGCTAAGCCTTATTTTTGAAAAATAACTTTCTCACTACCCAATAAGCCCCAAAAATAATGAAGCCATACAAAAATAAAATAGGAATTACACGAATAACCAGCACGATCACGAAATCCACCAAGCCCTGCATATCTTTGAATAACCCATTAATAGTTTCCATAGCCAGTTGAGCTGGTCTCCACTTATCTGCAAAAGCCACGGTAGTATCCTCTGTCACAGCAATACTAATGCTCGCCATATCGGTTTGCGCATCCATAAATTTGATTTGTCCTTGCAAACTCTCGATTTCTCCTCGCACTCTGGCCACTTCCCGCGTCACATCCAGCACATCCGCTATTTTCCCCGCCTGATTTAAAATATTCAAAAAGGCCTGCTCTTCAGATTGTTTGTTTTTAAGTTGAGTTTGCAAGTCGCTATACGCCATCGTCACGTCCCGCCCGGCAGTTGATTCACGAATCACCAGCGTCGCCACGCCCTTCAACTCGCCAAATGTTTTTTCAAAATTAGCCACCGGCACGCGCACCTCTACGTTTCCACTTTTGATATTTTTTGCCGTTTGATAGAAATTTGAAGCAAAAACCTCTCCACCATTATCCCGAGCAATTTGAGCAATTTTTTCCGCGGCTGAGTCCGCATTATTCACACGCAAATTCAAGTTACCATTTTTAATCTCTTTTTTCTGCGGTACTGTTGCTGCTACAGAATCCATTTCTGGGGCCATGCTATCTGACATAGTGGAGAGGCTTCTTTCACTATAACTATTGCCCATCATTGAACTTGGCATTCCCTTAGCTAAACCATTTACTGGCAATTCTACTTGACCATCAGAAAGCATGCCCGTCGATGGTGCAGATTGATTAGTCATATTAAGCGCCGCCACAATCGCCACCAAAAAAACCAGCATTACAATGGCAATCACGCCATATTTTTTTAGTTTATCCATTTTTTTATTCTTTTATTTCTTATATATTTAGTATAGCACCAAATAAGAGAAATAAAAAAGCCGTGAACTATAAAAATTCACGACTTAGATATATTTACCCATCCACTAAGCAATCTAACCAAAAAAAATTAATCTATAGTGATTCCCCTCCTAGAATGATGCTTCCGGCCAACTTTAATCCTAGCTAATTCTTTTTCAATAGAAGCAGCCACGCGAGCATATTCACTGTCATCCATAGAAATTCTCTCTTTCTTGATTTCCTCTGCTCTCGCACGAGCTTCTTCGGCTCGCTGCAAATCAATTTCTTCAGCCCGCTCCGCCGTATCCGCCAATACTGTCAAATTATTTTGGTTAAACTCAATGAACCCGCCTGAAACCACCAAGCTAGTCTCATTGCCTTGCGCCTTCAACATGATTTCACCTGGCTTCAGAGAGGCGATATACGGCCTGTGCTTCGCCAAAATTGTCACTTCACCGTCACTCACCGGCAAAGTTGCCTGATCCACCTCAGACTCAAAAACCGTTTTTTCCGGAGTAATAATTTTAAATTTTATCTTATCTTGTGACATATATCTATAATTTTTAAATTTAAAATTTAGGATTTAAAATTAAGCCTTCTTGATTTCGTCCAGACTGCCTTTCATATAAAATTCTTGCTCCGGAAGATCGTCATAACCGCCATCTAAAATCATCTTGAAAGATTTAATAGTGTCAGCTAATTTTACATATTTTCCAGGCGTGCCAGTAAATTGCTCGGCTACGAAAAATGGTTGGGAAAGGAATTTTTGCACTTTTCTGGCTCGTGATACCGTCACCTTCCTCATCAGACAATTCTTCCATA
>JBAZXY010000010.1:0-19212 GCA_041659585.1 Parcubacteria group bacterium
AACAAAAAAATGAAGTAGCCAAAGAATCTGAAGAATATCTGCTAAAACCAATGAATTGCCCCTTTCATGTGGAAATTTATAAAAATAATCCTCGCTCCTATCGCGATCTTCCTCTCCGTTGGGCGGAGTGCGGCACCGTCTATCGCTATGAGAAGAAAGGTGAACTTTCTGGACTGACTCGCGTTAGAGGCTTTACTCAAGATGATGCGCATATTATATGCCGCACTGATCAAGTGGAAGAAGAACTTAAAAAAGTAGTGGATTTCATCCTGTTCATCTTCAAGTCCTTTGGTTTTGATACTAACCTGATTAATGTCTATCTTTCTCTGCGTGATCCGAATAATAAAGAGAAGTATGCCGGCAATGATGAAGGCTGGGAATTCACAGAAAGCGTTTTGCGCAAAGTAGCCACTGAAAAGGGCTTGAATTTCACCGAAGAAGAAGGTGAGGCAGCTTTCTATGGACCCAAATTGGATTTCAAGTTAAAGGATGTCCTTGGTAGAGAATGGCAATGCTCCACCTTGCAATTTGATTTCAATTTGCCGGAAAGATTTGATATGACCTTCACCAACAACAAAGGTGAGGATGAAAGACCCTACGTTCTCCATCGAGCCCTCTTTGGATCATTCGAAAGATTTATCGCTCTTCTTATTGAACACTATGCCGGAGCTTTTCCCGTCTGGCTCTCCCCGGTGCAAGTAATGGTAGTGCCTATTTCGGAAGAAAAATTTGGCGCCTATGCTGAGCAAGTCCGCGAGCAATTAACCATGGCTGGCGTGCGAGCAAAAGTAGACGCTTCAGCGGAAAGTCTAGGAAAGAGAATTAGAAACGCCGAAAAAGAAAAAATCCCGTATATGCTGGTGGTAGGCGAAAAAGAAATGGAAGCCCAAACGGTGGCTATGCGTCCCCGAGGCACCAAGGATCAATCCGTGATGAGCGTAGCTGATTTTGTGGAAAAAATTAGCACGGAAATCAAGGAGAAAAAATAGATTCCACTCCCTTCATACAAAAAGCCAGCCTCCTATTTGGAGCTGGCCTTTTTACTTGATTAAACCTGTCGAATATAGTATTCTAAGATATACTTAAAATTATTTCCTATTGAATATTTATGCATAAAACATACTTTATCAAAACTTTCGGTTGCCAGATGAATATCTCCGATTCCGAGCGAATTGCAGGCTTTCTGGAAAATAATGATTATCAACCAGCTGCCAATATCAAGGAGGCTGGTTTGGTCATTTTCAATACCTGCGGCGTGCGCCAAATGGCGGAAGACAGGGTTTATGGCCAAATCCATAATCTCAAGAAAAAAGCCATAGCAGAGAAAAGACCCTTGCACATTGTTTTGACCGGGTGCCTGGCCAACCGCGCCGACGTGCAGCGAAGATTGAAAAATAAAGTCGATTTATTTTTTCCAATCAACAAATTTGGATTGTTTGAAAATTTTGTCCTTGAAAATTCATTAAAAATTGAAAATTTAAAATTGAAAATTTCGGAACAAAGCAATAAGCATCTGACTAAAGAAAATATTGGTTATCTATCTATTCATCCCCAATACACCAATACCTTCCAGGCCTTTGTTCCGATTATGACCGGCTGCAACAATTTCTGCGCCTATTGCGTGGTGCCGTATGCCCGTGGCCGAGAAACTTCTCGCCCGGCGCAAGAAATCATGGCAGAGGTGAAAGACTTGGTGCAAAAGGGATACAAATCCATCACTCTCCTGGGGCAAAACGTCAATTCCTATTCCGACGGCAAAATCGATTTTCCACAACTACTCAAAAAAATCAATGCCCTGCCGGGAAAATTTTGGATCCAATTTGTTTCTTCACATCCCAAAGACATGTCCGCAGAATTGATTGAAACGGTTGCTCAATCCAAAAAGGTGTGCGAACTGGTGCATCTCCCCATTCAATCCGGTTCCGATGAGATTCTGACCAAAATGAATCGCCCTTATACTGTCAAACATTATTTGGATCTGGTGCGTCAAATCAAAGCCGCTTTCAAAAAACACAAACCAGAAATTCTCTTCGCCCTGACGTCCGACATCATCGTGGGTTTTCCGGGAGAAACCGAAGAGCAATTCATGCTCTCGGCAGAAATCATGCAAAAAGCCAAATATGACTTAGTGTTCTTCGGTCAATATTCTCCCCGCCCCGGCACTGCCGCCTGGAAAATGAAAGATGATGTTTCCAAAGCTGAGAAAGAACGCCGTGAACAATTCTTGAATGAAATTCTCAAGAAAACCACTTTTGCGCATAACAAAAAATACAAGAATACCACTCAAGAAGTGCTGATTGACCACGTAAAGTCCGATGAATCAGACCACGTGGCAAGAAAAGAAGAGCGGTACGTTTATTTCGGCAAAACCCGCACCGGCAAAAATGTGAAAATAATTTCTTCTCAGAAAAATCTCGTCGGCCAATTCGCTAAAGTGAAAATCACTACAGTAAATATATGGAATCTAGAAGGCACAATAAAATAGTAGTTATCCTAGGACCAACATCAGCCGGCAAATCCGCAGTGGCGGTTCGACTTGCCCAACAAATTTCCGCCATAGGTGGACCAGCCTATGGCTGGAATGGCGCAGAGATTGTGTCCGTGGATTCACGGCAGATCTATCGTGGGATGGATGTGGGCACTGGTAAAGTCATCAGGGATGCAAACATCAAACATCAAGCACCAAGCACCAAGCAAGATGCAAAATACAAAATACAAAATACAAAAGATATTTTTATGTCTGAGGGCATTCCCCACTATATGATTAACATTGTTGATCCGCAGGACACCTTCAGTGCGGCCGAGTTTAAAAAAATGACGGATGAGATTATTACCGACATTTTGCAGCGCGGCAAACTGCCTATTTTGTGTGGCGGCACCGGCTTTTGGATCAAATCTATCGTCGATAATGTCACCTATCCGGAAGTGGAGCCGAATTGGCCATTACGTGAAGAACTGGGCAAAAAAACTGCGGCAGAACTTTTCGCCCAACTGCAAGTTGCAGATCCTACGCGCGCCGCTAGCATTGACGCGAAAAACCCGGTGCGCCTCATCCGTGCTTTGGAAATTTGCGCCGCCCTAGGAAGCGTTCCTCAAGAGCAATCTCAGCCACAATACCAGGCGCTGCAAATCGGCGTAGCCGTGCCCAAAGAAACCTTGCACGCTAAAATAAAAAAACGACTGGATAGTCGTTGGCGCGATGGCATGCTCGAAGAAACCAAACGACTGCACGAACAAGGTCTTAGTTGGGAAAAAATTCAAAGCTTCGGTTTGGGCTATTTTTGGATGCCGGAATATTTGCAAAACAAAATCAGATTAGAAGAGCTCTATGAAAAAGTGTATCTGGCTGAGAAAGACTACGCCAAACGCCAGATGACTTGGTTCGCCAAAGACCACCGCATTATGTGGTTGGAAAAATATATTGATATAGAGAAAGCTGTTCTTGATTTTATCACAGAATAAAAAAACATCATCTTCTGCAGATGATGTTTTTTTATTCTCTCCGTTTTTTATCCAACCAGCCCTGCAAAATGATCTTGGCCGCCTCTTGATTATCCCACTTTTTTATTTTCTTTATTCCTTTTTCTTTGAGATTACTTTGTGCCATTTTAGTAGAAAACATCTCTTCCTGATAGACAATATCCATCTCCAATTCTTTCCTTATTTTCTCTCCAATTTCTTCTGCCTCAAAAGACTTCTGAGAATTACCCGCCAAACCTAGTTTGCCCATGACTATTTTATCGATTTCTTCCAGTTCAACAATTTTTCCCAAAACATCTACAAAGTTTTTGTCATTGTCGATGGTACTATAAGCAAAGGCAATACGCACCTCACTATCAGCTATGGCCAATCCCACCTTAGCCGCTCCATAATCCAAGCCTAAATATTTTTCCAATTTTTTCATGACATTAACCCCTATTACTTAATAAATTGCAGTGGTGGGTTATTATGCAATAGCCTTATCATATGCGCGTTAAAATCTCCACGCCGTCCGGCAGAATCACCACCGTGTCTTCAAAATGGGCGCTCAATTTTCCATCCCGCGTGGCATAGGTCCAACCATCCGATGCTAATTTCATTTCCGGCCCACCCGCGTTGATCATCGGTTCTAAAGCTAATGTCATTCCTTCTTTCAATTTCACATCTGACTCTTTAGATTTGTAATTAGGAATAAATGGATCTTCATGTAATTTTTTCCCCACACCATGCCCCACCAAATCACGCACCACGGAAAAACCAAACTCTTCCACATAGTCCTGCACCGCGCAAGAATATTTAGATAGCTGCCCCTTGGCTCGTAATTTGCAAATACCTGCATCTAAGCACTCCCGTGTCACATCTAACAATTTTTGCGCCTCCACAGATATTTTGCCGACTGCCCAAGTACGCGCCATGTCTGTAATCATTCCTTGATAACGCATACCAATATCAATTTTGAAAATATCCCCTTCCCGCAAAATTCTATCTTTGCGCGGAATACCATGCACAATCTCATCATTGATTGAAGCACAGATTGTAGCTGGGAAGGGCTTGCCACTCTCCTTGCCATAACCCTTAAAAACAGGCGTTCCACCTGCCTTAATAATCAACTCTTCTGCCAAAACATCAATTTCCCAAGTGTTTTTTCCCGGCGCCACTTGAGAGCCCAATTCCTCCATAATGCGCGCCAAAATTCTTCCACCCTCACGCATGGCCGCAATCTCCCTAGCATTCTTAATTATAATCATAATAATTGCTTAACAATATTTTCAAAAACTTTTTCTACTGCTTGCTCGCCATTAATTTCAATCAATACACCGGCCTGCCGATAATTTTCAATAACTGGCAAAGTCTCCTCATTAAAAACTGCCAAGCGCTTCCTGATTCCATCCGGCGTATCATCTATGCGTTGGCTAATCCTACCTTGGCACTTGGGACAGTTATCCTCATCCGACAGAATGTCTTTACCCATTATCAATATAGCTCGACAATCCTCGCAAGTCCATCTCTTATAAATTCTCCTCACTGATTCCGCTTCAGAAATATTGATAAAAAAAGCCTTATCCAATTCCCTACCAAAGTCGTGCAAAGCCTCCTCTATATAAGCAGATTGATCTAGCGTGCGCGGCACACCATCAAACACAATACCTTGCTCTCTAGGAATAGAGCCTAATTTCAAATGCAATACTTCTCGCAAAATTCGACTAGGGACTAGTGTTTTAGTAACATTTTGAATAGCATATATCTCGCGACCCAGGCCTGTGTCCATCTTGGCCACTTCACGCAAAGCCATCCCCATATCAATATGAATCCAGTCAAATTTCTCTGCTAGCAGCTTCGCCTGTGTTCCCTTGCCACTACCTTGTTGTCCTAAAATAACAATATTCATATGACATTAAGCATACAACATATAACAAAAATAATTACAAAAACACCGCTTCGTGCTTCATGTTTAGTGTTACATGTTATATGAATTAGAATCCATCATAATCCCGCATCACTAACTGACCTTCAATCTGCTTAACTGTTTCAATCACTACCGAAACTACAATCAGCAATCCCGTACCGCCAATAGAGATGGATTTCATATTGGTCAAGCCCTGAATAATAAAAGGCAATACTGCAATTACCCCTAAAAATAGTGCCCCAGAAAGAGTGATGCGATTGATAATACGATATAAATATTCTGCGGTATTTTTTCCAGGACGTATTCCGGGAATATATCCACCTTGCTTTTGCAAACTTTCCGAAATTTTATGCGGATCAAAGACTACTGCAGTATAGAAATAAGTAAACACCACCACTAAAACAAAATAAGCCGAACCATAAAACATTTGATTCTGGAAAACACTACCAACACTTTTAGCAATGTTAGCCACAGTACCATTAGCAGAAGTCGCTAAAAAATTAGCAATCATGCCTGGGAAAAGCATAATGGACATCGCAAAGATAATCGGAATTACCCCTGCCTGATTAACACGTAACGGCAGATGCGTAGATGAGCCGCCATACATCTTATTTCCTCGAATGCGCTTAGCATAGGAAACCGGAATATTGCGCTGCCCCTCGGTGATAGTAACCACTCCGGCAATAGCGGCGATAATCACCGCTAATAAAATAAGGTAGGTGAATAGCTGGGAGGAATCAAAGGTCGTGGAAAACTGTGAAATACTGGCCGGAAGACCAGCCACGATGCCGGCAAAGATAATAATAGAAACGCCATTGCCGATTTTTTTCTCCGTAATGAGCTCTCCTAGCCACATCAACAAAATTGTGCCCGCTACCGCTATTGTAATAATAGAAAACATCTGAAAACCAGTCACTGCACCCAAAATATTCTGTGAGCGGAGTAAAGATATCATACCAAAAGTTTGCATCGCCGCCAAAGGCACAGTTGCCCAACGCGTCCACTGATTAAATTTTTGCCTTCCCGCCTCACCCTCTTCTTTGTAGATTTGCTCCAATGATGGAAAAATCATCGTTAGTAGCTGCATAATAATCGAAGCAGTGATATATGGTCCAACACCGAGCATCACAATCGAAATGCTACTCAGCCCTCCACCGGAAAAAAGATTCAATAAACCAAAAAACTGATTACTATCAAAAAAAGACTTCAACTGATCCTGATTCACTCCCGGAATAGGGATAGTGGCAATCAAGCGGAAAACAATTAAAATAGCCACAATAAATAAGATCTTATTGCGCAACTCTTTAACCTTAAAAATCTGTGTTACTTTTTCTAGCATATAATTTATCCTTCCTCCATCCACACCCTATAAGGAGTGTAGATATTTTTATTATTTAAAATTTAACATATAACCTTCTTTCATTATACCACTTCTTGGCTTATTTAGAAAATACCTGCCTTAGCCAGCAGATAAAAATAAAAGGGAGACTTGCGCCACCCCTTTACAATATCTACGATTGTTATTATTCCACCTTTCCACCAGCAGTCTCAATAGCCTTTTTAGCAGCAGCGCTAATCAGAATATCCTTGCTAATTGTGAATTTTTTTCCAATGCCAGCTTTGCCCAAAATCTTTACCCGAGTAGTCGCTTGTGATTTTCTAATCAACTCAGCCTTCACTAGAGCGTCAATAGTTATCACATCGCCATCCTTAAAAGATTCTTCTAATTTAAGCACATTCACTGTAGTAGCCTTTACTGAAAGAGATTTGAAACCTCGTTTCTTTTTCATGTGGTCAATCAAGGTTGAGCGTCCTCCTTCAAAAAGTGGATCAACATGAGCACCACTCCTAGCCTTCTGCCCCTTATTACCCTTTCCGGAATAAGTTCCTTTTTTTCCACCACGCCCAATAATCTTTTTCTTCTTCTTGGGAGTTTTAATTTTTAGCGTATTGATCTGCATAAATTTATAGTAACTTGAAAATTTTAACTAAAGTATTACTTTGTCAGCTACTGATTATTATTTACTAAAATGTATATTAAGCAATTCTTTCTTTTCTGGTTCTGGCCTGGTTCAATGTTGACAAAGCTTCCACTGCTGCTCTCGCCACACTCAATTTATTAGAACATCCTAGAGATTTAGACACCACATCTTTGATACCGGCAAATTCGACCACTGTTCGAATAGCTCCTCCAGCAATAATCCCCTTTCCTTCAGCAGCTGGCTTCAAGATTATCTTTGCACTTCGGGATTTATAGTAGATATCGTGTGCGATGGTGTTTTTATTCATTTTGATGGTCACTAAATTCTTCTTAGCATCATCAAAAGCCTTGCGAATAGCATCAGACACATCTGCTCCCTTTCCCACACCCACGCCCACCTTACTCTTTTTGTTTCCAATTACCAAGGTAGCTCTAAATCTGAAACGTCTTCCACCCTTAACTACACGAGTTACCCGCGCTAAGTCAAGAAGCTTCTGATCAAATTCAGGTTTTTCTCGTTTTCCTCTAAAATTTTTGTTGTCTCTTGCCATTGTATTAGTTTTTTAGTAAGTAAATTATGGTGGTATGGACTCCCTATCATCGAAAGGCAAACCACGCGCTGTAAACTATTTAGAACTTCAAGCCAGCTTTTCTCGCAGCTTCCGCCACGGCTTTCACTTTCCCATGATACTTATAACCCGCTCTGTCAAAAACTACATTTTCAATTTTAGCTGCTAAACATTTCTCAGCAACCACCTTTCCAACACCTTCCGCACCGACTACGGTGTTTTTTCCTTTTATTTCCAAAAGACTAGCAGAAACAAGAGTTTTGCCGGAAATATCATCAATCACCTGCACACTGATATTTCGCAAACTACGAAAAACAGCCAATCTTGGAACTTCAGGAGTTCCTGAAACCTTAGCTCGGATTCTTCTCTTTCTATGTAATCTTATTTGATTTCTGCTTAGTTTTTTCATAATATTATATAATCTTCTAATTTACTTTATTTAGATGCGGCTTTCTTGCCAGCCTTTCTTCTTACAATCTCTCCCACATATCTAAATCCCTTTCCTTTATAAGGCTCCACTGGTTTCAATCCACGCACTTCTGCGGCAAATTGCCCCACAGCCTGCTTGTCAATACCACTGATAACCAAAATTCCATCTTCAATCTTAGCCTCTAATCCCGCTGGCACATCCACATTTACCGGATGAGAAAAACCTAGAGCCAGATTAATCTTCGTACCAGCCACTGCCATACGAAAACCAACGCCCTGCAATTCCAATTTCTTCACATACCCTTGGGTTACGCCCTCTATCATATTATTTACAATAGCGCGAGTCAGCCCCCAAACAGCAGTGGATTTCTTAGTCTTACCAATATTTTTCACCGCAATATCTTTATCATTCATTTCCAATGCTACATCCTTGTGATGCACAAAACTCAATGTTCCCTTAGGACCTTTTACCGCAATATTATCATCCACCAAGGTAACAGTTACGCTTTCCGGTATGATTATTATTTTTTTACCTATTCTACTCATTTTATTAGATCTTGGTTTTCAGCTTGCAGTTGTTGGAATTTTTAAATATTCCCCATAACTGCTAGCCACCAACTATATAACTATTAAATTACCAAACTTCACAAATAACTTCCCCTCCCAAACCGATTTTTCTAGCATCAAATCCAGTCATCACACCCTGTGGAGTAGATATAATAGAAATACCGAAATTATTTTTTACACTCCTAATATCTTTATTTTTAACATAAATCCGTTGCCCCTCCTTACTCACCCTTCGCAATCCTTTGATAGCTGGCAGTTTTTGTGTATTGGAAACTTTGTAATATTTCAAAACCACCTTGATATTCTCAAAGGACTCATTCTTTTCTTTAGTAACTGAAGCCACAAAACCCTCCTTAACAAGAATATTGGCAATAGCCAGTTTCAATTTAGACGCTGAAAAAACGACATCTTTGTGTCCAGCACTTTGGGCATTTCTTACTCTGGTTAACATTTCTGCTATAGGATCTAACATATTTTTCGCTTAGTTATTGGTTCACTGTCAATGTCTATTACAGATCACTGACTGATAACGATTAACATTTATAATTTACCAACTAGACTTCTTTATTCCTGGAATTTGACCTGTACTTGCTAATTCTCGAAAACAAATTCTACAGATATCAAAAGCTCTCATGTACCCATGTTTTCTCCCGCACCGCCAACATCTTCTCACAATTCGTGTTGAAAATTTTGGTGTTTTTCGAGCTCTAGCTTCAACAGATTTTTTTGCCATATTATTTTAAACCTTAATTCTAATTCTTTTTTTATTAACTTAATCTTTTTTTAGAGGAAATCCCATCAATCGAAACAGCGCTAATCCTTCTTCCTTATTCTTGGCAGTAGTGGTGATAGTCACTTGAAAACTTACCGTATTTTTGACATTCTCTGGCATAATTTCAGAAAAAATCGTGTGCTCCTTGATACCATAATTGAAGTTTCCACCCGCATCCACCGCAGACTCTTTGATGCCTTGGAAATCCCTAACTCGAGGAATAGCCACATTAACTAATTTTTCAATAAAATCCCATTTTCTTTTTCCTCGAAGCGTAGCTTTAATACCCACCTCTTGTCCTTCACGAATCTTGAAGCCGGCGATTGATTTTTTAGCTTGAGCCATTACTGGCTTTTGTCCAGCGATAGTAATAATGGTCTTCTTCACATCCTCCACTAAAGCAGAATCTTTGATAAATTTACCAATACCCACATTAATCACCACCTTGTCGATTCTGGGAACCTGCAAAGCACTTTTGAAACCGAATTGTGTTTTCATTTCGGAAACAACCTGTGTATTATATTTTTCCTTAATTGATTTGTACATATTTTTCTTATAATTCTGCTTTACATTTTTTACAAACTCTAAACTTGCTGTCCTTGGAAACTTTATATCCCACACGAGTAGCCTCTCCACATTTGGGACAAACCAACATCACATTAGATATCTCAGTTTTTCTCGGGAGCTCTACGCGCTGCCCCTCCTCACCTTCTTTTCTCGGCTTAACATGCTTCTTCATCATATTAACACCTTCGACCACAACCTTTTCCTCTCCGGATAAAACTCGCAAAACCTTGCCTGTTTTTCCGCGGTCCTTACCAGCGAGTATTTTAACTTGATCATTCTTCTTAATTTTCATTTGGTTTGGTTCTTAATACATAGTCATTTTTCCACTAAATTTTCCTTTTTCCTGGTGAAATATTGACTAATGACTTCTATTAACTATTTATAAAACTTCCGGGGCAAGCGAAATTATCTTATTATACCCCTTCTCTCTGATTTCTCTTGCAATCGGACCGAAGATTCGAGTACCTTTCGGCTCCTTTCCATCCAGAATAACAGCAGCATTTTCATCAAAACGAATATAAGTACCATCCTTTCTGCGCAATTCCTTTGACTGCCTTACGATAACCGCCCGAACCTTATCACCCTTTTTTACCATTCCACGAGGCTCTGCAGACTTAACGGAAGCAACAATAATGTCACCCACCTGAGCATATCTCCTCTTTGAACCACCTAAAACCTTAAAGCATTGAATAATCTTAGCTCCAGTATTATCAGCTGATTTTAATCTTGTCTCTGTTTGTATCATTTTGATTAGTTCTTAGTTCTTAGTTTCTGACTATTAGTTTTAAGCATTTTTGCCAAAAACTACCAACTTATTTATACCACCTTATAACATTTATCTCTACTCATCGGCTTGCATGGAATAATTTCAACCGTGTCTCCCATTTTATATTTTCCCTCCTCATCATGAGCTTTATATTTCTTAGTAGAAATATATTTTTTCTTATATTTTGCATGAGTTTTCAAGCTATCCACCATCACCACTACGGTCTTAGCCATTTTGTCGCTAACCACCACACCTTTTTTCTTGATGATAATCTTCTTTTTTCCCTCGGCTATATTTTCTAAATTCTTTTCCATGTTTTTTTAAACTATTTAGTTTCTTTAAGGATAGTTAAGGTTCTCGCTATATCTCTTTTATTATTTCTCATTTCTCGAATATTCTTAACTTGTTTTGCCGCAATATCAAATCTAGACTTTCGTACAGCCTCTCTCTTTTCATTCAAGAGCTTCTTTAGCTCTTCTACATTTTTCTCTCTTATTTCCTTTATTTTCATAATATTGCAAAAACGTTACTTTTATTTATTCTTGTTCCTTTGAAACAAATTTAGTCTTAACGCATAATTTGTAAGCCGCTAGTTCCATCGCCTTCTTAGCCACTTCCCGCTTTACACCATCCATTTCAAACATAATGCGTCCCGGTCTCACTACTGCCACAAAATGGTCCACAGTTCCCTTTCCTTTACCCATCGGCACTTCTGATCCCTTCTTAGTCATAGATTTATCGGGGAAAATTCTAATCCAGATTTTTCCACCCCGTTGGACATATCTAGTCATAGCACGTCGTGCTGATTCAATTTGTCTGGCAGAAATAAGGCCTGTTTCCATTGTCTTTAATCCATAGCTTCCAAAACTCACATCATTTCCTCGACTTGAAGTACCACGAATTCTACCGCCTCGCTGAACTTTTCTATGTTTTACTTTTTTTGGCATTAACATATGCTTTTTCTATCTAAAATCGATGTTTATTATTTGTTAAAAACTTCTCCTTTGTATAACCACACTTTCACACCCAATGTCCCGTAAGTCGTATAAGCAGTCGCTCTAGCAAAATCAATATTAGCACGCAAGGTATGCAATGGTAAAGTGCCTTTATTGGACCACTCGCGCCTAGCCATTTCAGCTCCACCCAATCGTCCAGACATCTCAATCTTAATTCCTTTGATAGCTGTGTTCTTAGAAACTTGGTCTAGCATTGATTTCATCGCTCTTCTGAAGGGAGTTCTTTTTTCTAACTGCTCTGCAATATTCTGAGCAATCAAAGAAGCATTCTCTTCAAAATTCTTCACTTCCTGAATTTCTATTTTTAAAACTGTCTTCTTGTGCTTGAAAAAATTGTTTTTGACATAAGTTTGCATATCCTCCACCCCACTACCGCCTCTTCCAATCAGGACGCCCGGTCTAGCAGTTTTGACAATCACTTTTACCATAGCAGTAGAGCGCTCAATTTCAACTTCAGCAATCGCAGCCGCCTTCCACTTCTTACTGATTGCTTCCCGCAACTCAATGTCTTGTTTTAAATTGTCCTTATATTCCTTTTTTCCCCCAAACCACTTTGATTTCCAAGTATTCGTGATTCCGATGCGGAGTCCAATTGGATTAACTTTTTTTCCCATAATAATTCAATAATTTAAAATTTGAAATTTATAATTTAAAATTCTTATCCCTACATACCTGATTTTCTTCTGAAAACTTTATTCGCCCATCCAGCATTGGGAGCATCAGCATCTTTTTTCACAGCAGTCTTCCCCTTTGCCTTAGCTTCTTTCACACTGCCCTCAGCTATTTCATCCTTTTCAATTTCTTTTTTACTATCCACCACTTCCTTGTTGGCTTTTTTCTTAGCGTCTATTCGAGCTTGCTTTTCCTTTTCCACTTGCTCTTTTGTTTTTCTATTCTTACCTTCTTCTTTCTCAGCAATTACAATTTCAATTTGAGAAGATCTTTTTCGAATTGGAGTGGCTCGGCCATAGGCCTTAGGCATCCATCTCTTCAAAGTTACACCTTCTTTTACCACCACATCGAAGATATACATATTACCTTTATCAATCCCGAAATTATTCTCTCCATTAGCAATCGCGCTTTGCAGTAATTTTATCATAAAAGGACTACTTCTCTTTATCGTAGCTTCCATTTGATCAATAGCCTCCTGCGCATCCATTCCAATAATAAGATCGGCGACTAGTTTAACCTTTCGATTTGGCATTCTTAAATTGTTTAACTTTGCTGATACGTTCATGATAATTTATCTTTAATAGCTTTATTTTTTCTTAGCACCGCCGGCTTTAGCCGCCTTAGAAGCTTCTAATTCCTTCTGTTTAGCATTTTGTTCAATTTCTTTCTGCATCTTTCCTCCATGCTTGTAAAATGTTCTGGTTGGAGAAAATTCACCAAATTTGTGCCCTACCATTTCCTCAGTCACAAAAACTGGAATATGTTTCCTGCCATTATGAACTCCGAAAGTAAACCCTACCATCTCTGGAGAAATCACACTGGCACGAGCCCAAATATTCATCACTGACTTATCGCCAGCTGACTTATTTTGGATTTTCTTTATTAACCTCTCATCTACGTAAGGTCCTTTTTTTAGACTTCTTGTCATATTATTTTCTCTTTTGTCTTCCCTTGATTATAAACTTATTACTATATCTCTTCTTTCGTCTAGTTTTCTTTCCAAGAGCTGGCTTGCCCCAAGGAGTTTTCGGATGCTTCAAACCAATTCCTTGACGACCTTCTCCTCCTCCATGTGGATGATCAACTGGATTCATGGCAGATCCTCGAACGCCTGGTCGCACACCCATATGTCTTTTTCTTCCAGCCTTACCGATACTAACCGCACTATGTTCAAAATTACTTACTTGTCCAATAGTCGCATAGCATTCATTACTAACGAGTCTGATCTCAGTAGAAGGTAGTTTAACTTGCGCTGTTTTTTCATCTACCGCCGTCAAAATAGCACTAGAACCAGCACTGCGAATAATTTGTCCGCCTTTGCCTGGAAAAAGTTCCAGATTAGAGATAACAGTTCCCGTTGGAATATTCTTAACCTGAGTTCGATTACCAAGCTTAATTGGAGCAGCTGGAGAAGTGATAATTTCTACGCCTGCTTTCATACCTTCCGAAGCGATAATATATCTCTTTTCTCCATCACTGTAATGCACCAAAGCAATGAAAGATGAACGATTTGGATCTCTTTCCAAGGCAGCAATCTTCCCAGGCACATCAATTTTATCCTGCCTAAAGTCAATAATACGATATCTTCTCTTTGCTCCACCACCCTGATGACGTACAGAAATTTTACCATGAGAACGACCAGCCTTGCTTTTCATTGGTGCAAGAAGGGCTTTCTCTGGCTTCTTATTAGAAACATCCGCCGATTTTACAATCGACATATTTCTTCTTCCAGCGTTATTCTTTTTATATACTTTAATTGCCATATATTTCGCTTCGCTAAATTTAAAATTCGAAATTTATAATTTAAAATTTTGGGCCTATACTCCTTTAAACAATTCAATTGAATCACCAGCTTTTAGGGTAACAATCGCCTTCTTGCTTGCTGCCTTGAAGCCCGGGGTTTTTCCGTAATTAACGGCTTTTCTTTTTCGATTCAAGGTATTCACACCAATTACCTTTACTTTATATAATTCCTCTATTGCTTTTTTAATCTGAAATTTATTGGCATCTTCCGCCACCTTAAAGGTGTATTTATTCAGCTCGATAGCTAAACTAGCTGCTTCAGTAATAATGGGCTCGATTAAAATGCGGTAAGCAATACTAGCTGAGCTAGCTTTCTCCATCTTATTGGCCTTATTAACTCTTTTACTAATCTGTTTCATTTCGTTTTATTATGCGTTAACTTGATATTTCTCTTCGAGATACTTGATTGAATCATAAGAGATAACCAAGTTTTTATTATTCAACATATCCAACACATTCAATTTTTCTACTAAAATATTGTTGACATTGGCAATGTTTCGACTATAAGTGCGCAATCCTCTTTCCTCCGGAGAAAACCCTATCAGCATGCGACCGGTAACTGGAAGATTCTTCAATACTTGCGCCATCTCTTTGGTTTTATTTTCTTTCAAAATCAATTTGTCTACCACAATAATCTCACCATCTCGCAATTTTCCACTAAGCACAGTGGCAATAGCCTTCGCATTCATCTTCTTATTAATCTTCTTCTTGAAATTTCTTTCTTTATTTGGACCAAAAGCTACTCCTCCACCTCTCCAGGTTGGAGTTCGAGATGAACCTACGCGAGCCCGACCAGTTCCCTTTTGCTTCCACGGTTTAATACCAGAACCTGCTCGCTCTCCTCTGTTCTTTGTGTGAGCCAAAACTTGTCTTTGATTTGCTCCAATAGAAACAAATATTTGATGCACTAAATCATCATTCTCAGGCAATCCGAAAACTGCATCAGATAATTCAATCTCCTTTACTTCTTTTCCTGCTACGTTGTATAATTTAACCTTTGCCATTTTTTTTATTTAACAGTATAAACTTCAATTACAGCACCTGGAATTCCAGGAACAGCACCCTTCAGCGCCATTAAATTTTTCTCTTTATCTATAAAAACAATCTTGATATTCTTACTAGTCACTCTTTTGCCACCCATTCTGCCGGCCATCCGCTTACCCTTCAAAACATGTTCCGGGTAACCAGATCCAATCGCACCAGGAGCTCGCAAAGCATGCTTATTTCCATGAGAAGCATTCCCCCCCCTGAATCCATGTCGCTTAACTACACCCTGATATCCTTTAGCTTTTCCCAATCCGGTGACCTGCACTTCATCTCCGATTTCAAACAAATCTACAGTAATATCATCCCCCACCTTAGCATCAGTCGTTGCCATGCGGAATTCTTTCTTAGCTACTTTATTCTTGGTTTTTGCCATTTCAATCTGCACCGCACAATAACCGTCTCGCTCTTGGTTGCGCACGATAGAAACCTTTGAAACACACTCCACTAGCGTCACATTCTGTGCTTCGCTCTTATCATTGAAGATAGTTGTCATTCCTAGTTTTTTTCCTAATATGAATTTTCCCATGTTCTTTTTTTATAAATCCCGCAAGGGATGTCTACTTAATGGCTTTCTTATTGTCTTCTTTTTCAAAACTAGCGTTAGAAGCAAATAAAAAACCGAGTGTCCACAAGCCAGTTATCTCAGTCTTAGGGCTTATATTACCCGATTAAACTTTTCTGGTTGAGTATCCTTCCCGAATGTTCGGGATTGGACTTTAACTAGTTGTTATTCTTTATTTTCCCCTCCGCCGGTTGGCAGACTACATCTTTATCTCAATATCCACACCAGCTGGCAAGTCCAGATTAGTCAAACTGTCAATCGTTTTCGGAGTGGGATTCCAAATATCAATAATTCTCTTGTGCATTCTCATTTCATATTGATCACGAGCATCCTTGTGCACAAAAGTTGATTTGTTTACGGTAAACTTTCGAATCTCAGTCGGAAGTGGCACTGGGCCCGTAATTGTCGCTCCTGACCTTTCTGCTGTTTCAACAATTTGTTTAGCTGACTGATCAATGATTTTATGATCATAAGCCCTGATCTTAATTCTGATTCTAGATTTTGCTTCTTCTTCCTTTTTTATCATTTTTTTAATGAAAAATTTTCTTTAGTTATTGTATTTATAAAACTTACTTAACACGAAACTGCAATGTTTATTTATTCTAATCTATTTGATTCTTCTTGTCAAATCCAGCAACCTTGTTGCGAGAATTTACTCTATAAAGTCCCGATTTAATCGGGACTTAAAGAATAAACTATTTTAGAATCTTGGTTACAACTCCTGCTCCTACTGTGCGTCCTCCTTCACGGATAGCAAATCTCATTCCATCTTCCATCGCTACAGGAGCTCCCAACTTCACATTGAAGTTAATAGTATCTCCCGGCATAACCATTTCAGTTCCCTCTGGTAGGAAAACTTCTCCAGTCACGTCAGTGGTTCGGATATAGAATTGCGGTTTGTATCCTTTGAAGAATGGGGTATGTCGACCACCTTCTTCTTTAGTTAGGATGTATACTTCACCTTCAAATTCAGTGTGAGGAGTAATAGAACCAGTTTTGGCCAATACTTGTCCACGCTCTACATCTTCTTTCTTGATACCACGTAGCAATAGTCCAGCATTGTCTCCAGCCTCACCTTTTGCCAAAGATTTGTTGAACATTTCAATGCCAGTCACTACAGTCTTGGCAGTTGGTCGGATTCCAACGATTTCCACTTCTTCATTAATACTGATGGTTCCTCGTTCGATTCTTCCAGTTACTACTGTTCCACGACCTTCAATAGAGAAGATATCTTCGATTGGCAATAAGAAAGGTTTTTCTGTTTCACGAATTGGATCTGGAATTTTAGTGTCAACAGCCGCGATCAAATCCCAAATTGGTTTCGCCGCTTCTTCATCAGCAGATTTAGCTTCCAAAGCTTTCAAAGCTGATCCACGGATTACGATGGCATTGTCTCCATCAAATTCATATTTTGTCAAAAGTTCACGCACCTCAGCTTCAACCAATTCTACCAACTCTTCATCATCTACCATATCTACTTTGTTCAAGAATACTACGATTTCCGGCACACCTACTTGTTTAGCCAAAAGGATGTGTTCTCGAGTTTGTGGCATTGGGCCGTCAGTGGCAGCTACTACCAAAATCGCACCGTCCATCTGCGCTGCACCAGTAATCATGTTCTTGATATAGTCAGCATGTCCTGGGCAGTCTACGTGAGCGTAATGTCTTTTTTCTGATTCATATTCACAGTGAGCAGTTGCAATGGTAATACCACGCTCCTTTTCTTCCGGGGCCTTGTCGATTTCATCAATTCCTCTTTCCTTAGCCTGACCTTTGAAAGCCAAGACATGTAGGATAGCGGCGGTTAGGGTTGTTTTGCCGTGGTCAACGTGTCCGATTGTACCGACGTTAACATGGGGCTTGGTTCTTTCAAATTGTGCTACTGCCATATTTTTGATTTATATATTCGCTTATTTTACGAACCGCTTACTAGCGGAAAATTCGGAATAAAAATCCCGATTCGCAAATAAACACGAATTAATTTATTATTTTATTTAACAAGACTTATTTTATAACACCTTTGCAATCTTGGCAAGTTTTTCCTGTGTGCTTTCTGTGGATAACTTCCCCATTGCAACATCTTTATTGATTTTATCAGGCAAAACACGCCTTGTCAAGCGTAAATTATCTCCATCTCTAATCACAATATATTTGACATTAAACGTTTTTTTTTGCTAACCTGCTCACATTAGCTTTTTAACAATTACGTCAAGATTAAATTCAACCACGAAGGAGAAAAGCATGAAAACCTAGCTCATTGCAGAAAATTGACATTCCATCAGAAACTCAGAAAAACTATCTACTTACAGGAGAAAAAATGAAAAAGTTTTTAATTCTACCAGCAATCTTATTAGCAAGTATTTTATTTTTTGGAAATTTTGCTAAAGCAGATGCGGTTAAGGTTCACGAACCAATGCCCTACACGGCTGGAGGCCATACCTATAATTATTATTTTTGCACCAATTCTGTTCAAGTTGGAAAACAATGCCGCTATTATGCAACGGTTTCCAATATCGGATTTGGCGGGTATGCCGCCTATCATTTTAATTATACTTACCGATATGTTTTAGCTGATTATACAGGTGGCCATTGGGCCTATTTGGACTCTGCCTCCGGCATAGACGGATTCAATATAAGTAGTGCTAATTTTGAATCCAATATACCCGGGTTTTTTATTCCCTGCACTTCTTGGACCTATTCCAATTGGGGAGAATGCCAAATCTATGGCACGCAAACGCGGACAGTATTGACCAGTTTGCCGAGCGGTTGTATGGGCGGTGCGCCAGTGACCACTCAGAGTTGCGAATATGTCACGCCTCCTCAGCTCACTGTGGCGGTGGAGCCATTGACAGGTGGCAGTATCACAGGTCAAGGCATTGATTGCGGAGCAGGAACGACTAACGATTGTCAGGAGGACTACACTAGTCAAGAAGAAATTGTCCTGACGGCCAATCCCGCCTCCGGCTATGCTTTCGCCTACTGGCAAGAAGACACTGTTCAGGTTGTGGATAATCCCTATCTCATAAGCATGGTGGCGGATAAGAGTTTGACAGCGGTGTTTGTGCCAGGTATTTC